>JAGMZX010000002.1:48077-93656 GCA_018005585.1 Candidatus Hydrogenedentota bacterium
CCGACATCGATGGCAAGCCGAATTTCCTCGATACCGACGCGGACGGCGACGGCATCCCCGACCTGAGCGAGAAAACCGGCGACCCGGACGGCGATGGCATTCCGAACTACCTGGACCGGGACAGCGACGGCAACGACATTGACGATGCTATTGAAGGGACCGGCGACATTGACAATGATGGCCGGGGCAATTACGAAGATTCGGACAATGACGGGGACGACATTCCGGATGCAGTGGAGGGTCTGGACGACCCGGACGGAGACACGCTCGCGAACATGAACGACCCGGATGCGGACGGGGACGGCATCGGCGACATCGTCGAAACCATCGAAGACGCAGACGGCGACACGATTCCCAACTACCTGGACCCGGACAGCGACGGGAACGGCATTGATGACGCCGTGGAAGGCGTGGGCGACGCGAACGGCGATACTGTGCCCGATTTCCTCGACCCGGACAATGATGGCGACGGTATCGGCGACATTGTGGAAGGCGGGGGAGACCCGGACGGCGACGGCACGCCGAATTGCAACGACACCGACGCGGACGGCGACGATATCCCCGACCTGACCGAGGGAATCACGGATCTCGACGGTGATGAAACACCGAATTTCCTGGACCCGGACGCTGACGGCGACGGCATACCGGACAGCGTTGAAACGGCCGCCGACCCTGATAACGACGGGGTTCCCAGCTACCTCGACCTCGATTGCGACGGCAACGGCATAGACGACGCCGATGAGGGGCTCGCCGACCCGGATGGGGATGGCAAGCCCAACTTCCTTGATACGGACAATGACGGCGACAACATCCCTGACCAGACGGAAGGCCTGGAAGACCCGGACAATGACGGCGCTCCGAACATGAACGACCCGGACTCTGACGGCGACGGCATGCCTGATATCGTCGAAAGACTGGGCGACCCCGATGAAGACGGCGTCCCGAATTACCTCGACCCCGACAGCGACGGCAACGGCTTGGAAGACGGAACTGAAGGCACGGTGGACGTCGATGCCGACGGCGTGCCCGACTACCTGGACCTCGACAACGATGGGGACGGTATCAGTGACCTCGAGGAGGGGTTTGGCGACCCCGACGGCGACGGTGATGCGAATCTTTACGACTTGGACTCTGACGGCGACGGGATAAGCGATTTGGCGGAGACGGCGGAAGACGCCGACAATGATGATACCCCGAATTATCTTGACCTGGACAGCGATGGCGACGGCATTGCCGATGCTCTGGAGCGCGCGACAGACCCGGACGGCGACACGATACCGAATTTCCTGGATGAAGACAGTGACGGCGATGGTATCGATGATGTCGTCGAAACGGCGGCGGACCCGGACGGCGACTCGCTGCCGAACTACCTGGATGATGATAGCGACGGCGATGGTATCGATGATGTCGTCGAAACGGCGGAAGACCTTGATGGCGACACGACGCCGAACTTCCTGGATGACGACAGCGACGGCGACGGCCTTCCGGACCTCCTGGAAACCGCGTCCGACAGCGATGATGACGGCGCCCCTGATTTCCTGGACACAGACTCGGATGGCGACGGACTGCCCGACCGCCCGCTTGCCATCACGGCACAGCCCCAAAACGCCACTGTCTATACCGGAACTTCGGCAACGTTCCGCGTGCAAACCATCGGCGGCATCGGGACCATCGCCTATGATTGGAGGAAGGACGGCGAGAGTCTCGGCGCCTCAAGCAAGCCGACGTACACGATCGCTGAAGCGCATACGGACGATGTGGGCGCGTATAGGTGCACCGTCGCGGATGCAATGGGCCCAATCGATTCCGACCAAGGGGTCCTGACCGTTGTGGAGCCATCAACCGAGGGTTATCACGCTGCCGACACCTCGCAGGACTGGTCCATCACGCTCAGCGAATTGCTGCGCGTCGTTCAGTTCTATAATTCCAGCACCTTACACTGCGAATCCGGTACCGAGGACGGGTACGACCCGGGGCCGGGCGACCAGGCTTGCGAACCGCATGACAGCGATTTCGCCCCCGCCGATTGGGATATCAGCCTCTCGGAACTGCTCCGCCTGATTCAGTTCTACAACTCGCCGAGCGGCGCTTACCACGTCGAACCGGGCACGGAAGACGGCTTCGCGCCTCAGGCCGGGTGACGATTCGGACGGGCAACGACGCAAGGGCCGTCAGTAATCCGCCGTTTTGACATGCCTTCGGCTCTCAGGGGGTGAAACTGACAGCCATTCGACCATATCCGCGCCCTCTGCCAAGTATTTAAGTCTATCCCCGACAGGCATTTATGAACGTTTCTCCCTCTGGGCATGGCGATTGCTTTTCCTCCCTGAACTCATACCCAGGTTACCGAACACAGGAGGATGAGCCTATGAAACCCACAATCACCGCACTGGTCGCGATAGCGATGCTGCTGAGCACCGCTGCGGGTGCGCTCACCTATCAAACGGCCAGCGCCTCTATCCGGCAGGACCCGAATAGCGGACACCTTTGGACCTATGGCGAGGTGGCCGAATACATTCGTTTCCAGCAGGCCGGCGCGTATCGCGTGACCGTGCGCGCGCTCGGCGTACCGCTTGACAACGTGTGGCCGGTCATGGCGTTGAGCGTGGATGGTTTCCCGGGCGATTACCTGACCGTGGGCACTGGCAGCTGGCAGAACTACTCGTTCGGTGCCGAATTCTCCGCGGGTACCTACACGGTTGGCGCATGGTTCATGAACGACGCCTTGAGCGCATCGGAAGACCGCAACCTGGGCTTGGAGAGCGTCACGATTACCCCGCTGGCGGGGCAGGCGGAGCCCGCGCTGTCCGGTCGTGCCGCGTGGCTCGTGGATGCGCAGGCCCGCGAAGACGCCGTTGTGGCCGCGGCCAACGACGCCATCCGCGAGCACCGCATGGGCGACCTGACCATCACGGTGCGGGACGCCGGCGGCAACCCCGTGGCGAACGCGCAGGTGCGCGCGACGCAGGTCTCGCACGACTTCCTCTTCGGCGCAAGCATCGCCGGGTATAAGCAGTTCAGCGATCCCGCGAAGAATGCCGCGTACGAGCAGAAGTTCCTTGACCTTTTCAACTATGCCACCGTGCCGATGTACTGGAACCTGATGGAGCCCGTACAGGGGCAGCCGAACTACACCCATTTCGACGCTATGACGAACTGGTGTGCCGCGAATGGCCTCGAAGTGAAAGGCCACGCGTTGCTGTGGGCCGCTGAAGGCATGCTGCCTTCCTGGATTGCCGGCGTGCCGGCGCTTACGCAGCAGCAGGAGCACGTGACGGCGGTGATGCAGCGTTACGCGAGCCAAATAGGCACATGGGAAGTCGTGAACGAACCCGCCAACGAACCCGGCATCCCATTGAACCCGGCCCATTCCTGGGCGCGCGCCCTGTCCCCGAACGGCACACTGGTCGTCAATGACTATGGTCATTTCTACAACAGCCTGCTGCCTCTCTACGACCTGCTGACGGTTGCGGCGCAGAACGGCGTGCCGTTCGACGCGATTGGCATTCAGGCGCACGCGCCGGTTGAAATGGCGTTTCCCATGGCCCGCGTGCAGCAGGTGCTCGACTTCTATGCCGGTCTTGGCAAGGCCCTGCACATCACCGAATTCACGCCGGGTTCGAACGGCGCGGCCATCACAGGCTCCCCGTGGCGCGGCGTGTGGAACGAAGCCCAGCAAGCGGACTACGCCGAGAAGTTCTACCGCACCTGTTTTGCGCATCCCGCCGTTGAAGCTATCAGCTGGTGGGACTTCTGTGATTACGGCGCCTGGGTCCCCGGCGGCGGGATGCTGCGCGAAGACCTGAGCTCGAAACCGGTGTACGATGCGCTGCATCAGTTGATCCGTGAGGAGTGGCATACGGACATCCAGGGGCAGACGTACGCCTCGGGCTCGTATCATCTTAAGGGTTTCTATGGCCGTTACCGGGTCACCGTCACGTACAACGGCCAGACGTACGAAACCGAATTCCATCTCCAGAAGGGTGTTCCGGCGGTGCTGGATATCGGGGCCACCCGGCCGCTCGTAACGGTCAACACGCTCGTCAGCCGCACCGCGACTCCCACCCTCTCCGGCTCGGTCGCTAATGCGGAGCAGGTCAGCGTGTCGCTCAATGGCACGGACTATTACCGCGCCGCGATGTCGGGTGGGACCTGGTCGTACACGTTTGCCCAAGGGATCGCGAACGGCGTCTACGACGTTCGCGCCACCGCTACGGACGCGCAAGGCAATTCTGCCGCCGATGCGACCACGGGCGAACTCACCGTTGATACGGTCGCCCCAGTCATTACGCTGAGCGGGCAGGCGACCATGGAACTCGCGTTCGGCCAGGCGTTCACGGACCCCGGCGCCGCGGCGCAGGACAACATCGACGGGGATATCAGCGCGCGCATAATGAAGAGCGGCGTGGTGAACCCGCAAGTGGCCGGCACGTATACGATTGCCTACACCGTGTCCGACAATGCAGGCAATGCCGCCGCGGCGAAGCAGCGAACCGTCACCGTACTTGCTCAGCAGGGCGTGCTGATTGGCGTCATTGGCGACGTCAACAAGGATGGGCGCATCGAAAGCTATGACGTGACCCTAATCCAGTACCTGCTTTTCTGGGGCGAGGCGCGCCTGAACAAAACCCTCAAGCAGCAGGGCAAGCCGCTGGTGGACGCGCGCCTGGCAAATATCGACAAGGCCGGCGGTCTGACCAGTTGGGACAAGACCTTGCTCAGTTACTCGCTGTCGATCGGTCTTGAAGCGCTGAACGCGTCGCTGGCGGATCAAGGCAAGCCCCTGGCACATACTGGTGAGCCGCTCTATCAATAGCGAAGCGTCTCATCTCGCCATACACACACACGCGCGCCGGCCCGAGAAGCCGGCGCACGTGTTTCAAGACCTTGACGTTAGTAGAGCGCTCCGAAAATGAAGAACCACGCTTCCACAATGGCGCTCCAAATCCCATCCAGCGTGTCCAACACAAAGCCAAAGAAGTCTTCCAGCATGTTTTTCCCTTTCTCTACCTGGCTTCCGATGCTCGAACCAGGAAACGGCCCGGCAATTCGAGACTTTCCCGCACAGATTCTATGCGAGCGCGGCGGTGCGTTCAACGTGCGCGGTCTCGCCATGTCGCGTGAGTCCCGGGGGCGAGGAATTGAGCATGAGCGCGAGCGCGAACCGCGAGAGGTGCGCCGTGCGGCGGGGTTCTGGCAAGATTCAAGGACCATGAGCCCCGAAACAGCAGGTAATCCTTCCGAAGTCGCCCTTTCAGGCGCTGACGGGCGCCACAGCCAGCGGCCCCGCCGCCGCTGGGGATGCGCCGCGGCGCTGCTCGTGCTGTTCGCGGCCTTTGGCGGATGGGGCGTGCTCGAGTTCCGGCTGTACCAGCGGTTCGGTTGCCCGCCCGCGATGGAAACGCCGAACATGCCGGATTTGCAGGCCGCGCACGTGACCACCTGGCACCGATGGTATCTGAAGCCGAATCTGACGGAATTTGAAGTGCGCACGCACCACGTGGCCACGCTGCTGACACCCATCCCTCGCGTGTTCCGGTTCTCGACGAACGGCCTGGGCCTGCGCGGTGGTCCTATTCTCCCCGACGGCGGGCGGCTTCGTATCCTGGCTCTCGGCGACTCGACCACCTTCGGCCTTGGCGTGAACGACGAAGAAACATGGCCCGCCTGTCTGGAAATGCTGCTGAACGGCCACGCGGGCGCGGCCCGCTTCGAGGTGGTCAACGCGGGTGTTACGGGCTACACCGTGGTGCAGGGCTGCCAGGCGTGGGTCGGCCGCTGGCAGGCGCTCCGGCCGGCTGTGATTATCGCCACGTTCGGCAACAACGATTGGGAGGTCTGGGACGGTGTTTCGGATTCGGAACGGCTGGCATGGTATACGCCACTTGAACCGGGCGCGGGGCGTCCGCGCGTGCTTGCTTACGTGCAGTTGTTGTACCGGCAGTGGGCCCGCAAGCGCGCCATCGAGGGCGACCCGCGTAACAAGAAGCCGCGCGTGCCCGCGGAGGAATTCCGCGAGACTGTCGCGCGGCTGGATGCGTTCGCGGCGGAGCGGGGCGCGGGCCTCATCTGCGTGTTGTGGCCATGGCGCGAGCAATACGCGGCGCACGACCCGGCGCCCATTCACTATCAGCAGGACCTGATTGATGTCTGCGCGAGCCTGCGCATCCCGCTGGTCGACCTGCGCACCGTGCTACTGGGCGCGCCCGAGGACCCTTTCATCGACATGGTCCACGTGAACCCCGAAGGCTGCCGGCTCGTTGCGGAAGCCGTGGCCGCGGCGGTCGAGGCGACACTTGTAGGGCAGCCCTGATCGCGTCCGCCGACAAGCACAGCCCCGCGCCTGGCCAACCGTATGCGCCTGTCCGGGATTTGTCCGTGCCATCCCCGGGGCGAGCGGCGGGTCGCAGGCGTGTTATCATCTCCTTTTCCGTTTGGTGGAGGCCATTCGCACATGGCGCAACGATCCAGAGCGCGTCTGGGCGGCGATTACCAGTCGCTGCACCGGCAGAACCAGGTGCTCGCGCGCCAGGTGGACCAGCTTTCCATGCTGCGCGAGATAGGCCTCGTCATCAACCGCTCGCTCGAACTCGCCCAAACCCTGCCGGACATCGCTCACGTCGTTCAAGGGACCCTCGAGGTGCGGCGCCTGACGATATTCGAACTCGACGAGGGGCAGAACCGGCTGCGCCCGGTCATTGCGAAGTACGGCGATGACCTGATTACGGCGGACCGGCTCGAGGAGGAATCCGCGCTGTTCCGGGGCACGCCATTCGAGGAGGCCCTGCATTCCGGGGCCGTTGTGCTTGTGCATGAACAGCACCGGCGCGAGGCCTACATCCCGCTCATGGCCGAGTACAGTCCGCTGGGCGTGATGCTGCTCCAGGAACCGCGCGACGGCGAACCGTTTGCTCCCGAAGACCGCGCCTTCTTCTATCAGTTGGGTGCGCAAGTCGCGCTGGCCGTCAACAACGCGAAGTTGTACGCCATGGCGGTGACGGACGGGCTGACCGGTTTGTACGTGCGCCGCTATTTCGAACTGCGCATGCAGGAGGAATTCGACCAGGCCCGGCGCTATGGCCGCTGTTTTTCGCTGTTAATGTTTGACATCGACCATTTCAAGAAGTTCAATGACATGCACGGACACCAGACCGGCGACGCCGTTCTGCGGGCCTTCGCCCAACTGCTCCGCCGCAACACGCGCCGCGCGGACATCTGTTGCCGCTACGGCGGCGAGGAAATGGCGGTAATCCTGCCCGAGACGGGGCTCGAAGAAGCCGCCCTTCTCGCCGGGAAACTGCGTGCTAATATCGAGACAACGGCCTTTGAAAGCGCGGAAGGCGCGCCGCTGTCGGTTACAGCCAGCGTGGGCGTTGCGGCGTTCGAAGAGTTTTTGCAGGGGCCGGAGGACGTGGTGCGCGCGGCGGACAAGGCCCTGTACCTGGCAAAGGAGCGCGGCCGCAACCGGGTTGAACTCGCCGTTAACCGCGTTGCCGAAGAGGAATAGGCTCATGCTGTCCAAATTGCGCGCATTGCTGTCGGCGCAGCCTTCGGGAACCTCACCATCGGGCCTGGACGCCACGCAGGTGGCGGTGTGTGTGCTGCTGCTGGAAGCGGCGGTATCCGATGAGGATTTCACGGAAGCGGAACATGCCTTGGTCCGCCGCGTGCTGCGGCAGCGGTTTCAGCTGGCGCCGGAGGCGGTGGAACAGGTGATTGCCGAGGCCCGGGAAGCGCAGCGCGAGAGCTATGACCTGTGGCAGTTCACGCACGAAATAAACGAATCGCACACGCAAGCCGAAAAAGTCGCGATCATGGAAGACATCTGGCGCGTCCTTTATTCGGACGGACATCTGGACGGAGACGAAGACCACCTGGCCCACAAGCTGCGCCATCTGCTGAACTTGAGCCACCCGCAGTTCATTGCCGCGAAGATGACCGTATTGCGCGAAGTGCGCGGTGAATGATCTGCCCTACAGCTTCGCGCGCTCGCCCTTGGAGCCGTCCCAGCCGCCGCCCGAGTTGAACCGGTAGCGATACACTTCGCGGCCCGTCTCGCCCGTGGGGATATTCGCCGACTCGGCCGCGGCTTCCGTGCGCGTGGGCTTGCGCGGGCTCTGCAGCGTTCGATAGCTGTACTCGATGTAGCCCGTGTATCCGCTTTCGCGCTGGGTTCCAGCAGTGTCCGCGCGCGCGTCAAGCGGATGGAAATCGGTGTATTCGCGGACTTCCTTGTAGTACATGCCGCGCAGGCCGTTTTCCTCGAACTGGATCTCGCCCTCGCGGCCCTCGAAGTTCATGCGCTGCATTTCCGACTCGCCCACGGTGCGTAGACGTTCGTAGACTTTGTCGCTGCCGGAAACGTAGTTCTCATCCGGTTCGCGGATGCCGAAATCGGTGAGCACCTTGTTGGCGACTTCACCCGGCGTGCGCTGGCAGCCCGCCCCAACGATGCTCAAGAGCAAACATGCAAGAAAAGCCCCATTTCTCACGGAAATTCTCCTTTGCAGACGGGTTAAGCAAGAATGAGTATAGCACCGGCGGCTCAACGAAGAAAAAACGGCGGCGCTTAGCCAAGAAAATCGAGGAGACTCGGCTGGATGATGCGCCCCGCGGCGTTCAGCGCGGCCTGATATGCATTGGTTTGCGAATTCAGGTTGACGAGCACTTCGGCAAGGTCAGCGTCGATGTTGTCGGAGATGACCCCGCGCAATTGCACGTTGATTTCGTCGAGGTTGGCGTTCACGTCCTCGAGACGCCGCTGCACGGCGCCGACGCGGGAAACCGTCACGAGGACCTGGTTTTGAGCCTGTTCGAGTTCTCCGAGCCGCGTCTCGAGCGCGCCCGAATCTCCGGCGCGCAGGTTGTCCCGAATCTGGACGAGCGCCTGGAGGATGTCAACGCTCGAAGGCGAACCCGGCGCAAAGGCGTCCAGCCCCGTGATGTTGATGGGCATGCGTATGCCCTCGGAGATCTCAATCTCGATATCCTCGTCATTGCCGGCATAGGTCACGGCCGTGATCTCGCCGTTCGCGTCGCGCGTGGCTTCAAACGGCTCCGAAAGCGTGCGCGTGCCGCCGAAAAGGTAGCGGCCCGAACTGAAGCTGTTCGCCTGCTGCAGGACGCCTTCGATGAGCTGGTTCACCTCGTTTGCGATCTGGTCGCGTTGTTCCTGCGTATTCGTGGAATTGAGCCCTTGAAGGGTCAGTTCATTTGCGCGCTGGATGTAGTCCAGGGTGGTGCGCAACGCGAACTCGGTATCCGCGAGCAGGGGCCGGGCCGACGTCATGCTGGCGATGAACTGCTCATTCGCCGTGATTTCCGATTGCGCTGCGATGGCGCGCCGCGCCGCGAGCGGGTCATCCGAAGGGGTATTCACACGCTGACCAGTCGAGAGCTGCCGTTCGAGGTCCAACAGGCGCCGTGTCTGGCGGTTCAGGTCGGACAGGATCTGGCTCATCACGATGCCCTGGGTGACGCGAATGAACGGCATGAGCTACTCCTACCCGCGGCGGTCAAGAACGGTCGGTTGTTCCGCGGCGCCGCGCCGCTGTTCGCCGCGGGCGTCATAGACGCCGCGCGCGCCGTCCGCTGTCTTGAACGCCGCTTCCATCGCGCGGTTCAGCACATTGAGCGACCGCCGCACGACCATGCGGTTTTCGCGCGTTACGCGGCGCGTCTCTTCGAGTGCGGAGCGCAGGCGCGTCTGAAACTCGCGCAGCCGCGAGGACCACGGCTCCGGCGCGACCACTATAAGTTCCGTGAGCGTCTGTTTTTCTTTTGAGAGCTGGTAGTGGCCGACTACGTCGCGCAGCAATGCGATGCGCGTCTTTTCCGCCTCGACCGTCTCCTGGATGAGCAGGAGCAGCGCGGCGGTCTTGGCTTCGAGTTGTTCGATATCGTGCGCCCTCGCGGCGCAGAGTTGCGCGCGGCACACTTGCAGCACGGTTTCCTGGCGTTCGGCCTCTTCGTCGCAGTGCGCGCAGAGTCTCTCGAGGATTGCGGCGATGTTTATCATGTGCTATCGCCTTGTCTGCGCGTTTTGCAGCGCGTTCAGCGCGGGTTTCGCCACTTCGGCGGCGGTGAGGGCGCCGTCGCCGTCGATGTCCAGTTTCGCGAACGCTTCTTGGGTCAAGCCGCTTTCCTCCAGGGTGAGACGGCCATCGCGGTCCGCGTCGCGAAGCGATATGAAGCGCTCGCTCTGCTTGGTGATTGCCTCAGCGCTCCGCTGCGCGGCCGCCGGGTCATTGCGCTGCAACTGGGCTTGGAGCAACGCCGCGAACGCCGCGTCCGCGGCCTTGGGGCGGCGCAATTCGCGGACCAGCCCGGTGGCCCCGCGCAGCACCGCGGCAGCGCCGTTCAGACTCTGCAGAATATTCATAGCCTCACTCCTGCCCGCGCAGCGGAATTCCTGCATGGTTTATCGGCAGGCCCGCCGCGCCGCTTGAACGTTTTTCCGGTTCGATTCCAACGCCCCGGACCTCGTCGTGGAGGGGAATTTCGGCCCGGACCGCGCGCAACGCAATGCCTTTGCCGCTTGCCTCCAAGGGGCGCGTCACCGTGGCTTCGGCCTGCTGGCGCAATTGTTCCTGGATCTGCTTGCCGAGGCCCATCTGCCCCGACTTGGCCATTTCCCCGGCCAAGACGTCATCCAACATGTCTTCCGCGACCTGCCGGGCCTGACTGTCGCCCCACAAGTCATCACGCGGCACCGTGCGGCGCATTTCACGCAGCAGCGTATAGAGAAAGAACCGCTCGAACTCCTCAACGGCCCGGCCCTCGCGGGCCGCGCCTTTCAGTGCGGCGTCCACGCGCGCGCCGTAACCGGTTTCGAGCGGATTCACGTAGAGCATTACATGGTCTCCAGGTCGGCTTGGAGCGCGCCCGCCTCGCGCAGCGCCTGGAAGATGGAAATCATGTCGCGGGGCGTCACCTTGAGCTTGTTCAGAGCCTCGGCCACCTCGCCCGCCGAAGTGCCCTCGACGGGCATCAGGCTGGCCTCGATCTGTTCCGCTTCCATGTCGATGACCTCGGATTCGATGGCCTGTGCGTCGGTGAAGGGCAGGGGCTGTGCGATAACCGGCGTGGCTGCTATCTTGATCGTAAGACTGCCGTGCGCCACCTGGCACGGCTTGATCATGACACTGCCGCCGACCACGATCGTGCCCGTGCGTTCATTGATCACCACGCGCGCGGGCGGCTCCGTCGCTATGTCCAGTTCCTGCAATGACGCGATGAACGCGACGAGGTTCGCGCGCTCCGCCTCTGGAATGGTTACGCGCACCGTGCCGGCCCCGTAGGCCTGCGCGGCCTCCGCACCGTATTCTTCGCACAAGACTTTCTGGATGGTGTCCGCGGTTATGAAGTCGGGCTCTTTGAGCGCGAGGATGATCCGTTCCCCGTCGGTAATGGTCGCGGGCACCTCGCATTCGACCACCGCGCCCATGGGGATGCGGCCCGCGGTCACGTGGTTTTGGCGCACGCTGGCGCCGCCCGCGTCCGCATTGAAACCGCCGACGGATATGGGCCCTTGCGCGACCGCGTAGACCGTCTCATTGTCGCCCGGGCCGCGCAGGTGCGTTTCGAGGAGCGTGCCGCCCTCGAGGCTGTCCGCGTCATGCAGCGAGGCGACCTGCACGTCGAGGCGCGTGCCCTGTTTCGCGAATGCGGGCAAGTAGGTGGTGACCATGACGACGGCGACGTTGTCGGACTTCATCTGCTTGATGTCCTGGACGTCGACGCCGAGCCGTTCAAGAATGCGCTCCTGGGTTTTCACCGCGATGGAAGCCTTGTCGCCCGTGCCCGCAAGGCCTACGACGACGCCCACACCCTTCAGCAGGTTTGCCTGTGCTCCCTGAATCTCGCAGACGTCGCGCAGTTTCGCCGCGGGCGCCGCGGCGGCGGTCAGGACGGCCACAAGCGCAATTGCGCCGATGCTGAGGCCCGGCGTGGCCCAGGTTGCGTTCTTTGGTTTTCGTGTCATGCGCTGCGTCTCATCAGAACGGCGAGAACCAGTCCAGGAAGCGCGTTATCAGCCCGCGGCGATCGCTGTTCCACAGGTTGCCCTTCCCTTTGAGTTCCACCGTTGCGTTGGCCATCTGCGTTGAAAGCACCGTGTTCTGCGGCGTTACATCTTTTGCGCGCACGATGCCGCGTACGATGAACAACGAGTCTTCCCGATTCGTTGTGATCCGTTTCTCACCCTGGAGCGCCAGGTTGTCGTTTGGCATCACTTCCATCACCGTGCAGGCGATAGTGGTAACGAATTCGTTGGTGCGGCGTGTTTCGCCGCGCGCGCGGTGCTCGTTCTCCGCCTCGATATCCCAGTTGGGCAGTTCGCCCGGATTTATGATGCCGTTTGTGTCGCTGTCCGGCCCGCCGACCAGGAACGTATTTGAGCCGGTGTCTGCCTGGCTCTCGACGTCCGATTCCTTGCGCGTGCGCGTGTCGACGCGCGTGCTGGCTGACGTCTCCTCGCGCACGAGCACGGTGATGATGTCGCCAGGCTTGAATTTCGCCTTTGGCTCGGCGGCCAGCGTGCCTGCCTGCTGGGCTTTCTGGTCAAAGAGCGAGTCGCTCCAGGCGGCCACGGCCGCGGCCAAGACCAGCACGGCCGCGAGGCTGGCGCGCATCCTCACACAGCACTTCATGTTCCATACTCCCAGACTCTTCTTGTCTCAGGGCACGACGACCACGCCGTCCCGGCGCACGACACCCTGGAATTCGCCGTCCGAATTCAGATTGGCGCACAAAACCGTGTCGCCCGCGGCGCCCGCCGTCAGGGCGCGCGCCTGCGTCTGCACGCGCAACCCGCCCGACTGCATCTCGACGGCAACGACTTGATTGCGCCGCACGAGGACGCGCGGCTGCACGTTGCGTTTCGTTATCTCTTGACCTGGAAAGATGGTCGTGCGCGCGATATATCCCTCGAGCTGCGCCGGTTCGGTATACGTGCCCGCTTCCACCTCTGCCAGGGATCGTTTCTCCACCTCGAGCTGCGACGCGGTGATGGGCGAGCCCCGCGGGATATCCGTTGCGGCCACGACCACTTCGCCGTACGCTTCCACGGAAGCCTTGACCGTCAACCGTTTCTGGACCTCGCCGTCGACGAGGATTTCGCCCCGGAACATACCCGGTCCGACGTAACGGTACTGGGGGTTCGGCATCCAATTGAAGGCGACATCGCCGTCGGGAATCCGGAAATCGCCGGTCGCGGGCACCACATCGATAATCGCGTCCACTGGGTCCCACGGCATGGAAGTCTCGATGAACTCGCGCAGCGAACCCGCGATCATGTCGCGCGTGATTTCGAGATAGAGCGTGGTCGCCTTCACGCTGGGCGCGCCGAGCACCTCAATGCCGTCCGTTGCGAGGCCCGCGTCACGGATGCGCGCCTCGACCAGCGCCGCGTACACCCGCTTGGAGTCGCCAGGCAGGGGCGCCGTGCCGAGTTCGATGCCGGCCAACACCGGCGCGAGTTCGCCCTCGATTTGCGCCACCTCGCCCAGGAGGACCTTCGGCCCGCGCACATAGGCTTCGTCTTTGAGCACGAGCGTATCCGCGCCGGCCGCGGCCATGAGACACGCGCCGAGAAGAAGACTTATGCCCGCTCTGCTGTGCATGGCGTTCATGGCGGCTCAACGGTTCCTGTTATCGCCGGATCTGGTTGGCTACTTGAAGCATTTCATCCGAAGTCGTGATTACGCGCGAGTTTGCCTCGTACGCGCGCTGCGCAATGATCAATTGCAGGATTTCTTCGACCACCTGCACGTTCGAGTTCTCCAGAAACCCTTGCGCAATGTTGCCGAGACCGTCCAGTCCCGGCGTGCCGGTGGTCGGCGCGCCGGAAGCCTCCGTTTCCAGCAGGAGATTGCGGCCCAGCCGCGCGTCGAGACCGGCGGAATTCGAAAACCGGGCCAGTTCAAGCTGGCCAAGCGCCTGCGGCGAACTGTCGCCGGGCACGCGCACGGATATGTTGCCGTCGCTGGAGACAGTGACGAGTTCGGCGTCTGTCGGAATGCTGATAGCGGGCGAAAGCTCGAAACCGTCCGCGGTGAGGATGGTCCCCTCCTGATTGATTTTGAAGGAGCCGTCGCGCGTGTAGGCGATGGTGCCGTCCGGCATCTCGATCTGGAAGAAGCCGTCGCCCTCGATGTAGAGGTCCAGCGGTTGACCCGTCTGGATGGCGGCGCCCGGCGTGAAGAGCTTCGAGATGGCGCTCGGGCGCACGCCGTGTCCAACTTGGATGCCCTCCGGGAGGGTTACGCCCGCGGCCGTCTCGTTGCCCGCGGGGCGGATGGTCTCGTAGATAAGGTCCTGAAAATTGACCCGGCTCTTCTTGAACCCGGTCGTGTTGACGTTCGCCAGGTTGTTCGCGATGGTATCCACGTGCAATTGCTGCCCGATCATGCCCGTGGCCGCGGTGAATAAGGCGCGAATCATGGTTGTGGCTCCTCCCCATTATCAGGGCATGGCTACCCGGTCGATAAGTTGAGAAAGGGTATCGTCCGCCGCGTGGATGGCCCGCTGATTGGCCTCGTAGGCCCGCAGGCCGAGCAGCATGTTCGTCATTTCGAGCGAGAGGTTCACGTTGGATGATTCGAGCCGGCCCTGATGCACCACCGTGCCGTCCGCGTTCGCGGTGGCCAGCAACACGCCTTCCGGCGCCGCAAAGAGATTCTCTCCTTCCCGGAGCAACTGCCGCGGCTCCTCGAAGGCGGCTACCTGAATATGGCCCGCGCGCACGCCGTCCACTGAGACCTGCCCGTCACCATTGACCACGATCTTCCTGCCCCTCACGTCCATCGGCTGGCCCTCGACGCTCAGCACCTTGTAGCCGTCGCTGGTGGCCAGGTCCCCCTCGGGGTCGGCCGTGAAGTTGCCGTCCCGCGTGTATCGCACGCCGCGCGGCGTCTCGACGGCGAAGAAGCCGTCTCCATCGATGGCGAGGTGCAGCGGGTCGCCGGTATCCTGCATTGTGCCGTGCGCGAGACCGGTGAACGTTTCCGCAACGCGCACCCCGCCGCCCGGCGCGCGCTGCAATTGCAGTGCGGCTGGGGAGCTAAGCGTGTTCGAGAAGACCTCGTAGAAGCCCATCAAGACCGGCTGATGCCGGCGGAATCCGTTCGTGGACACGTTCGCGATGTTGTTGGCGATGGCGGCCTGACTCTCTTCCAGGGCCATCATTCCATTCGCCGACGTGTACAAGCCTGGTATCATCGCGGGCTCCTGTGGCTCTATCGCGTCGCCCGAAGGCGTTATGTTCGGGTTGGCCCGCGCAAACCTGCGACGGATTCGGGGCGACAATGGGTTGCACACCCCGTTGCGCCGGGCCGACCGCTCAGGACAGACCCTGGTGAAGGTGGGTCTCACTCCAAGGAGAGCAAGCCCTGTGCCATAGTGATGGCCGGTCACAACTCATTGTTTTTCAGCGAGTTGCGCTGTTCCCCCGTTCGCGATAGCGGCCAAATGGAAAGAAATTCCTGCCGTTGCCCGGCACTTTCTGCTGGGGTGCCCGGCCGGGGATTGACACCCCTCCAGCGCTTCTGTAAACATGGCGCCATGACCGGAAAAGACCGGATACGGGCCGATTTTCTCGCGGCGCGGCGGGCCCTGCTCCCGAAAACCGCCAGGGAGCACAGCAGGGCTATTGTCGCGCGCGTTTGTTCCCTTCCCGAGTTTGCCGCGGCCCAAGCCATATTGACCTACGTGGCCTCGAAAGACAACGAAGTCGAGACCCGTGGCCTGATTGAGGCGCTGCTGGCGGACGCGAGGCCCGTCTGGGTCCCCCTTGCGCGCGGGAGCAGCGTCCTGGTCTGGTCGCGCTTGCTGGCGCTGGACGAACTTGCGCCGGGCCGCTTTGGAATCCTCGAGCCGCGGCCCGAGTGCAGGCGCATCCTGGACCTGCCCCGGGATGCGATGGCCCTCGTGCCTGGAATTGCGTTTTCCGCGGCCGGCCAGCGCATCGGTTACGGCGGCGGCTACTTCGACCGGTTCTTGAGCCGGTTCACGGGGACCGCGGCCGGCCTCGCCTACGAATGCCAGATCGCCCCTTCCTGGGCCGTGGATGCCCACGACGTGCCCGTGGCCATGGTGGTCACGGAACGGCGCGTGCTCCGCGCGCGACCCGTTGCCGGCCTATGATTTCAGCGGCGCCAGTTCCTTGACCTTGAAGCGAAGGGTCAAGGGTTGTCCCTGCCGGTCGGCCTTGAGTGTCACGTCGTCGCCAACGAACAAATCCCATGTGAGGTAGTCGACGTCGGCCGGATGCGACACGGGCTCGCCGTTCATTTCGATGATGACATCCCCAAGGCGCAGGCCGGCCTCATAGGCCGGGGCATCCCGCCGGATTTCGGCGACGATGACGCCCGATTCGGCCTGCACGCCCAGCCTCCGTAATGAGTGTTCTTTCAACGCGTTGACCGCTTCGCCGTGAAAACCCAGCCATGGGTCGCGGCGTCGCCCGTAATCGATTAGTTCCCGCGCGACGCGGTTTGCCCGATTCATCGGGATCGCGAATCCGAGGCCCTCGTTGCCGCCGGAACTGCTGAAGATCATGGTGTTGACGCCGATGGCCTCGCCCGTGGCGTTGACCAGCGGCCCGCCGCTGTTGCCGGGATTGATCGCGGCGTCGGTCTGGATCATGCCCTGATACAGGCGGTCGCCGCCGCCCACTTCGCGGCGCACACGCCGGTGCAGCGCGGAGACGACGCCCACGCTCACGCTCGGCATTGGGTCGCGCATCAACAGGCCGAAGGGATTGCCGATGGCGATGACCCATTCGCCAACCAGGAGATTGTCGGAGTTGCCCAGGCGTACGAAGGGGAAATCCTTGCCCTCGGCGCGCAATACGGCGAGGTCGGTCCGCTCGTCGCCGCCCACGTACTCGAAATCCACGACACGGCCGTCCGGAAGCGTGACGGTGCCGTAGTCGGCCCCTTGAATGACGTGATAGTTGGTGAGGATGTGCCCGGCGTCGTCGATGAAGAAGCCGGTCCCGACCGCTTCGACGGCGCGGCGGCGCACCATCGGCGCGGCGCCGAAAAAGCCGAAATTCCGGTAAAACTCCTCGAACATCGGGTCGTAAACGTGTTCCGTCCGGATGTCCACGACGCTGATGGTGACCACGGCCGGGGCGGCGGTCTCGATCGCGCCCACGATCGCGTTACGGCGTGATTGCGTGATGTCGTCCTGACCTGTCGCGACGGCAGGGACGCAGGCCAACGCGGCCAGCACGCAACAGCAGGCGCGGCCCAGGCACGCCCCTGCGCCCCGAGCCATGCGACCGCGCTTCGGAGAACGGATTGACGCAAGCCTGTGGTTACCGGTCATGGCTGTGCTCCCTTCCAAAAACAGACGCGGCACACCTGAAGCTGAGATCAGGTGTGCCGCGAATCCGTCTACTATTGCGGGGTCGCGGCCGCGGGCGCTTCAGGCGCAGCCGGGGGCGCCGCGGGCGCCTCAACAGGCGCGGGGATCACTTGCACTTGTGCGGGTGTTTCCGCAGGCGCCGCGCCGGGCGTTTCCACGGGCAGCAACGTCGGGGGCGGCGTGACCACGGCCTCGGCAGGCGTTTCTGCCGGCGCCGCTTCCGCTGCCGGCGCGGCTTCAACCGCAGGCGCTGCCTCAGGGGCCGGCGCGGCTTCAACCGCGGGCGCTGCCTCAGGGGCCGGCGCGGCTTCCGGCGCTGCGGGTGCAGCCTCAGCGGCTGGCGGCGTTTCCGCCGTGGCCGGGGCCGCAGGCGCGCTCAACTGCGCCTGGACCGTGTCTATCATGCCGCCAATCTGGTCCAAGTCGCTTTTCTTGGCGCTGAACCCGAAGGCCTTGCCGCTCACCATCATGAGATGTTTGCCGTCCTGCTCGGCGCCAAAGGTCAGCGCGTGCGCCGCGCCGTCTTTCATGGTGACCTGGAACTCGGCGAAGGGCGCGCCCTCAAGCTGCGTTACGCCGAGGCGCAAGTCGTCGGCCTGGAACGTGGCTACCCGGGTGACCAGGCTCGAGACCGTGCCGGCCTCGACTGTCCGCGCCGCGCCGTCTAGCGTCGTTTGCCAAGCGTCACCGGCTTTTTCGAGCGCGAGCGACTTCTCGCCGATGCGCAGCTGCAGTCTCTGGACGTCGTTCTCCACCAGGCTCAATACGGTCAGCTGGTACACATCGCGCGGCGTCAAGAGCAGCTTTTTCGAGTCGGCGCGGCTCATCACGAGGACCGGCCCCGCGTCGCCGACCCTGGCATATACGCCGTCGATGGATTTCGAGTCGCCCGCCACGCTGAAGGACCGCGTCTGGCCGCCTGCCGTGATGGTCACGGTCTGTCCAAAGGCGCCCACGTCCGTGGTGGCGTCGGCGTAGTCCGCGGCGGTCCAGCTCAGGAGCGTGGAGGCGAGCGTGCTCAGGGTCGTATCCTGGGTCTTCAAGTCGACCGCGGGTTCGATGACCTTCCACGTGCCGTCAATCTTTTCAACGACGACGTTGCTGCCGTCTGCCTGGCTGACAACGATGCGGCTGAGATCCTCGAGTTTCAGGGTATCGCCGAATTTTGGCAGGTCAAACAATTGCCCGCATTTCGGGAAGACCTGCTCGAAGGTATACGAATCGAGTTCGTAGAGGATTTCCTGCGCGGCCCCGGCCACGCGCACGTAGCCGTTCCCGGTCTTGTTCGGGCGCGAGCCCTCGAGGACCACCGTCTTGCCGTCGTCGATCGTGATCTCCGCGCGATACTGGGGCGCATCGAGGCCGTATTCCGCTTTCTTGGCCGGGTCGACGATATCGCGTGCCGTCAGGTTCTTGAAGCGGCTCAGGATACTCTGAAGATTGGCATCCTTGTGCGGCGTGCCCGGACCGCCCGAAGCCAGAACCCATTCATACTCGACCGGTTTGCTCGCATCCGCCCCGGCGGCAGCCGGCGTCTCCGATTCTGAGGAAGCGGAGATTTCAGCCGTGTTGCCCTCCGCCGCGGGTTGTTCTGTGCCCGTTTCCGGCGCGACGGTTTCGGGCTGTGCCTTGGCGCGGCGTTCGAAGACCAGCTGCTTATCCGGGAGGGTGAACGCGAGGCGCGTGATCTCCTTGCCCTCTTCGGTCTTGGTGACCACCTTGTCGAGCCACTTGCTGGCCGTCGGCGCTTCCGTGGCTTGATAGACGCCCGCGTCGCGCCGCAGGTCCGTACTCTCGCTATACACGGTTGTCTGTCCAGCGAGCCGGACGAAACTGGTGGACATGCCCTCGGATTTGCCGACCAGCACATGATAGGCGGGGGCATCGCTGCCGGCCTTGAACGCCGTGACATGAAACGCCTGGTCGTCCTTGAGCTCATACCTGGCCAGGCGTTCGTCCGGCGCGGCTTCATCGCGCGTCTCGCCCTGCATGCTCAGGAAGGAGGTCAGGTATTCACGCACAGTATCGGCCGTGGCGGGCGCGTTGAAATGACTTGTCACGCGCCAGGGCGCCTCCGGGTTGTCGCGTTCGAGAGTGACTTTCGTGTCGGGCGTGCCGCCCTGATATACTTCGAGCTTGACCACGCTGGCGGCATCGAGTCCCTGGGGCGCCAACGGGACAAGTCCCGCCTGTTCGATGATGCTGGGTTGCTGCTGGCGGCCCTGCTTGACCACAACCAGCGCGATGAGCACCGCAAGCACCAGCGCCAATATGATGAGCGTTTTGCTGTTCATGGTTGTCTCTCCTATCGGTTCAAACAGCGGTCACTTCGGCGCCGATGCATACTTCATCGTGTATGCATTACGCGAACTGTGACGGACCAGCGCGAAAGCGAAACCAGCGCCGGCTATCAAGAGGTTCGCCAGACCGTAATTCACGACCTGCCAGACCACGTAGGCGCGGTACTTCGGATCGTCCGCGTTTTCCGGTTTGCGGACCGTGCGCGGCATGGGCACGCGCGAGCGCAGCTCCGCGACCTGCTTCGACAGCGTGGCCGTATCGACCATTTTCAGGAAGAACTCGGCGTTCATGTCGTTCAGATTGTTCTTCTGGAAGGCCTGCGAGCACCCTATCAGGATCAGCCGGCCCGGTTTTGGCGTCACGTCCGGCGCGGGCCCCTCCTCCTCGGGCTCGGGCGGCGGCACCGGGCGCGACGGGTCCGGCGGCGTCTCCGGCCACGCAGGGCGCTCCTTGCCCGCGAAAGCATCCGGGAACTGGCCGCTGATTTCGGCCAGCAAGGGAAAGCTCTGCATCGACCCGGAATCCGGGGGGTCGAAGCGCATGTTCTCGCCCATCGCGGACGCCGGGATGGTCCAGGATCGTCCGCTGGAAGACATGAGCACCTGCGACTGCAGGCCCAGCTCCTTTAGCTTCTCCGTATTCAAGTTCAGGGCGGTGCCCCAGAGATACAGGAGCCCCGGCAGGTTGTCGGTGATCGGGCTCTTCTGGTCCATCGTCTCCGACTGCACGAAGATCTGCAGCGGCGTGTCGAAGCGCTGCAGCGTCCCGTTGCCGAACATGTAGGTGAGCGGCAGCCGGCTTTCGTCCAGCAGCAAGTCTTCGCTCACCGTCACGCCATAATTTTCAAGCAGCGGGTTTGCTTGCGGCGTCTCTTCGCCGCGCGAGAGATTGAGGCGTCCCTGACGCGAGACGTCGTAATTCCAGGTGTAGTTCTGCACGGCCATGACGACCGTCTTGCCCGCGCGCAGCGCGCGGCCGATTTCCCATTGCTGGCGTTCGTTCAGCGAACGGGGGTTCACCACGACCAGTGTGTCATACTCATCCGGCAGCGGTTCTTCCTTGGTCAGGGCGACGCGGCGCACTTCATACTTGAACTGGCGCAGCAATTGCTCCAGGTCCGCGAACGGGTCCTCGTAGAACTGCGGGGGCATCCGCTGCCCCATCGACTCCATCATGGCGCGCTGCTGCGGGTCGACGTTGAACGCCGTATCCGGCGCGACGAGCGCAATGACCGGCGTCGTGGCGCGCTGCAGCTTGTAGATCGTGCTGATGAGCCGGTATTCGAAATCGGGGGGCAGCCGTTCGCCGCGGCGCTGCGGCACGACCGCGGGGATGATTTCCTCCGGCTTGTCGGCGTATGCGATGCCCAGGCTGGCATATATCATCGCCTGGGTCGCCTGCACGCCCGTGCTGCCCGCGTAGGCGATTGGAGTAATGCCCTTCTCGAGCATCCGTTCCTCGACCTTCTTCTCCTCGGTCTTCTCCTCGTCCTTGTCCTCCTCCGGCGCAAATTGCGAGGACATGGCCGAGATCAGGTTTTCCGCCTCAAGGTAGACCGTCTTGTACTGCAAGTTGCCGTTGGATGCCAAGCGCAGTTCTTCGAGCCGGTCGAGAATGCTCTCTTCCAACCGTTTCAGCTCCGTGGGCATCTTATCGCGCGGCGTGATATACAGCGTCGCAGTGACTTTCGAATCCAGGCCATGGAGGATTTCCGTCGATGCTTCCGCCACGGTGTTAATCCTGTCCTCGGTAAGGTCGAAGCGCTTCAGGCTGCTGCCCGCCGCCAGCCAGTTCAAGAGCATGCCGATGGCGGCGCACAGTAGGGTGACAACGGCGAAATTCAGCTTCGCCTTCGGGCGGCTGCGGCCGTCTATGTACAGCATGTTCAGCCCGAGGAAGATCGCCGACCAGCCCACGAAATAGACCAGGTCAACGACATCCACGACGCCGCGGGTGAACGGCGTGAAATGGGTGAAAACGCCCAGCAGGCTCATCAGCAGTGTGCCGAATCCCGCGATCTTGTTGTCCAGGTAGCCCGCGATGAAATCGGTGCCGCACAGGAACATGATGAAGCAGGCCAGCAGCGTGATGACGAACGCGATGATCTGGTCTTTGAAGAAGCCGGAAAAGAAAATGCCGAGCGCAAAGAACATTGCGCCGACAAACGCCGTGCCCAGGTAGCCGCCCAGGATGACGCCCCAGTCCGGGTTGCCCAGCCACGCGAGCATGGCCGGCACGGTGATGGTCGCCACGAGCGTCAGGCCGAAAAACACGATCGCGGCGAAGTACTTGCCCAATACCAGTTCATGGGCGCGCATGGGAAAGGTGAGCAGCATTTCCCAGGTGTTTTCCTTGCGCTCCTCCGCCCACATCCGCATCGTGACCGCGGGCACGAAAACGCACAGCACGAGCGGAATGTAATCGAAGAAAGGACTCATGTCGATGGCGATTACGGGGCCGCTGAACAGGCCCGTCACATAGAGCCACACGTTCAGCGTCACGAATACCATCATGTAGATGTACGCGATGGGCGATGTAAAGTACGCCGCCAGGTCGCGACGGAATACCGTGATTGTGTTGCGCATGTTCGCGACTCCTCAATTGTTGCCCGTGGATTGGGCTTGCCCCTCGGTCAGGGCCAGGAAGGTTTCCTCGAGCGTCGGCGGGTTTTCCCGCAATTCCCGAAGTTCCCAGCGCTTTTCACGCACCAGCGCGTTGATTTCCGGCCACGGCGACGCGCCCAGCCGCGCATACAAGGTGAACGCGGCCGCGGAGGACGCCTGGTCTTCCACGACCGCCTTCACCTGCGTTACACCGTTGATGCCGGAGAGCAGCCGCTCGACCTCGGCGGCGGGCTGGCCCGTGACGGAGAGGTTGAAGCGCTCGACGCGCTTGGCGCGGCTCCGCAGTTCGTCGATGGTGCCGTCGCCAACGATGCGGCCTTGGCTGATGATCACGATACGGTCGGCGGTTGCCTCGACTTCCTGCAGGATGTGCGTCGAGAGGATAACCGTCTTGTCCTTGGCCAGGGCATTGATGAGGTGGCGGATTTCAAGTATCTGATGCGGGTCGAGACCCGAGGTCGGTTCGTCCAGAATAATGACTTCAGGGTCATGGATGAGTGCCTGAGCGAGTGCGGTGCGTTGCTTGAACCCTTTCGAGAGCTCGCGAATGACCTTCCGGAACATGGGGCGCAGCCCGCACGCGTCAATCACCGCCTCGGTCCGCTCTCTGAGGCGCGCGCCGGTCAACCCGCGCGCGTTCGCGACAAAGCGCAGGTAGGACCGGACCTCCATGTCCAGATAGAGTGGCAGTATCTCGGGCAAATAGCCGATGCTGCGCCGCACTTTCAGCGGCTCCTTCAGCACGTCCATTCCCGCGACCTCCGCCGTGCCGCGCGTCGGATACAGATACGTTGTCAGGATCTTCATTGCGGTCGACTTGCCGGCCCCGTTCGGGCCCAGCAACCCGACGATCTCGCCGCGGCGCACCTCGAACGACACATCGTTCAAGGCGACCACGGGACCGTAATGCATCGTCAGACCTTTCGCCTTAATCATGAATGATCTCCCGATTCCATCCTTGTCCGGTTCGCTTCCGCGCTTACCCCAGCAAGCCGGTGCAGGGACACATGTTTACCCTTGCAGCAGGGTGAGGAGCAATTACTATGCCACATGCCGTCCGATGTTGTAAAGGACGTGTTCCCAGAATAAACCGGCGCGGTACAAGGGTTTATGCCCCTCGCGTCCGTCGCCGCAGCGCCTGCCGGACTGCCCCATATGAGGCACATGACCCCTTTTGCGACTTGCACCGCCGCCTTCGCCTCCGCCACAATTCCGGCCTCAGACGTCCACCGGAGGGCAGGACCATGGCCCCATATCAGGGTGTAATTCTCGCGGCGGGACACGGCTCGCGCATGGGCCCCTTCGGCGAACGCGTGCCGAAGCCCATCGCGCCCATATGCAATAAGCCGTTGCTCGCCTGCCAAATAGACCACCTGCGCGGCTTGGGCATAGACGATATCATTATTGTCATTGGCCATTTGGGCCACGTGATTACACAGATGCTGGGCGACGGGCGGGACTACGGCGTGCGGTTGCGCTACGTTGAGCAAGAGCAGCGGCTGGGTCTCGCGCACGCCGTCGGGCAACTCGAGCGGCACGTGGACCGGCCCTTCGTTCTATTCCTCGGCGACATCTTTTTTCACGTGACGGACTTGCGCCTCATGGTCCAGGAATTCGAGCGGCACGAGGCGGCGGCCGTACTCGCTGTCAAGGAAGAAAACGATGTCGAAGCGATTAAGAAGAACTTCAGCGTCCACCTGGGGCCGGACGGCGCCGTCCGCCGTGTGATTGAGAAGCCGCGTCACGTCACCAACAATCTGAAAGGGTGCGGGCTCTACCTTTTCGACATGCGCATCTTCGACGCAATTCGCCGCACGCCGCGCACCGCCATGCGCGATGAATACGAACTCACCGACTCGGTCCAAATCCTGATCGACTACGAATACCCGGTGCGCGTTGCGCCGGTCGTCGCGTGGGACATGAACATCACGTACATCGGCGACCTGATTGCGTGCTGCGTGTACGAGTTGCGGCGGCGGGGTCTGACCTCGCTGGTGGGGAATCACTGCACCATTGCAGACGGCGTCACGCTCACGGATACGGTGGTCGGCGACAACGTCGCGATAAACGTCCCGATGTCGCTGGAACGCTGTGTCGTCCTCTCAGGTCTCACCCTGACCGAGTCGCGCCGTTACACGGATATCGTCTTTACACCGGACGCGACCCTTGAAGCGTTGCCGCCCCCGCGCGCTTCCCGCTAGGCGCGGCGCCCGGTCAGAGACCCTTCGCTACGAAATCGTCGAGACGCTGCTGGATAATGGACGCCGTGCTCTCTATAAGGTTGTCCGCGTCCGGCGACAGCACCTGCAGTCCCTGGAGGATATCCCGCGCTTCCTGAATACCTTGGCCAATGGCGCCCCCAATGAATTCCGCGAACTGGCGGCGTCCGTCCTCGTCATCGGCCAGGTTGTGATTCTCCGCGTACTTCGAGAAGAAGCTCAATGCAAAATTCACGATGCGGTCCGCGGTTGCCTCCGGCGACGTGTCAAGTGCCGCCCCTTCGGGAATGCCGAGCGCGGCGCGCGCGTCATTCACGACGCCGCGGAGCTTCTCGTAGGCCCGCTCGCGCACGAGGTCCAGCACTTCGCCGGTGGACCGGGCCTTTCCCACGCTCAGCTCGAGCGCGTCGCCCGAAACTCCGGTGGCCTTTTTGGGCCGGGATACCGCCCCTGGCGCCGGTAGACTGTTCGGACGCAGGGCATCGGCAGGCAGAGATTGGATTGCGTTCACCATGGTACTGTCCTCCCGTTCTCTCTATGCAGAAACACTTCCGTCGCTAACGAGATTATCGGCCAGGACACGCAAGACTTGAGCCGGGCGGAAAACACGGGCTTGACAGGCTGGAAACGGCTGTGTTAGGCAGGCGCAGTCACGATTGCCGTTATTTGGCGCGGCGGGGAGAACCGATGCGCGTTTACTGGTGCACATGCGGGCAGAAGATGCGGGTGCCTGAGGAACGCCTTGGGCGCTCCGGCCGCTGTGTCCGTTGCGGCAAAGAAATTACGGTTACCTACGCCAACACCACGCCCCTGGCGGACGCCCCGGCCGCTGCGGCGGCGCCGTCTCCGGGTGCGCCGCCCGGGGGCACGTCCTTCGAGGCGCTCGGCGGTCCGGAAATCGTCGCCCCGCTCCAGGCCCCGGCGCAACCGCCGCACGCCGCGGCGGACCCGCTGCCGCCCGGCTCAAGGCCGACAGCGCAGGCGCTCTTGCACGCGCAGATGATGCCGTACGTGCCGCAACCTGCGTGGACGGCGCCGTCCGGCGGCGATGAAACGCCGCTGGCCCGGGAGGAGGGCGCGTTCTCGCTGGGAGCGTACTTCTGGTTGGCCGCGTTGCTGCTGTTTGGCTGCTTGCTCCCGCGTATCGCCGCGGGGCCGCCCGACTGCCCGGCAAATGTCCATTTTGTCAATTTTGAGGTCATGCTGGACAAGCACGCCCCGCTTGGAGTGCGTCTGGAGAGCGGATATCCGCTGCTGGCGGCGGTCTTGACCATCGCCGCCGCTGCCGTGTTGCCCGGGTTGGCAAGGTCAATCGCGCTGCTGCTGGTGGCGGGAGCCTATCTCGCGTTGACGGCTGCGGACACCCAGTTGCGTCATGCGGCTGGCGACCTCCTGCGCGCCATATTTGATCCCGTCGTAACGGCTTCCGTGGGCGTCGCTGCGTCCTGGGTTGGGCTGGCCGGGCTGTTCGCCGGAAGCCGCGCGCGCTACGTAAGGCCCGGCAGCCGCATCTCCGGAAAGATCGGCGCCATCGGCGCGGCGGCCTACTTGGCGGGACTCGTCATCCCGCGCGCCCAGGGCTGGATGCCGGGTTTTGCCGATGTGTTCGGGTATTGGACAGAAGAGGGACTGCTCGAGCGCGTGCCCGTCTTTGTTCCAATGCTGGTGCTCGGAAACGGCGATGCGCCGTGGCAGTACCGCTGTGCGGCCCTTGCCATATTGCTGGCGGTATTCTTCTTGATAATCGCGAGCCTGCTTTGCCTTTGGAACATCAGGCCGCGACCGGCCTCGGCGGCGCGTGCGCACGGGGCGTTCTGGTTGTGGATGGCCCATTTGGGCGTCGCGTGCGCGGGCTGGGCGATCATTATTGCGGCTCTCATGGGCAAGGCGGGTATTTCGGAATTGCCGGATTCGTATCTCGATGTGCCCGCACTCGACATACCGCTCATGTTCGCGAAAACCCTTTGCTTCCGGTACGGGATGTTGCTGCTGCTCCTGATGGGGGCGGCGGACCTTGTGGTCCGGCTTTCGGACAGGGCCGAGGAGCGCCGCCGGGTGGTCCAGCTTGCCGCAACCCTGTAACTGCGGGGCCGTGCGGCTCTCCTCGCCAGAATGTCGGCGGAGAACGCCCGTCTATGTGGCAGTGGCGAGGCCTGAGCGGTCCAGTACCGCCGCGTAGCAGTCGGCGATGGCGGCGCTCTGCGCTTCGAGTGAATACCGGGTCACGGCGGTGTCGCGCGCGGCGCGGCCCAGCGCGTGCCGCAAGTCGCGGTGCTGTCCCAGCCGCACGAACGCCTCGTGCAGCGCCTGCACGGAGCCGTCCACTACGAGGCCGTCCCGCTCGTGCGTGACGATCTCCCGGAGCATGCCGCGGCGGACCGCGACGACCGGCTTGCCCATAGCCATCATTTCGCGCACGGCCCGGCACGTGCCGTCGCTGCCGGGGGTGAGGAATACGCCCGCGTCAAAGGCGCGCAACATGCCCACGTAGTCTTCGCCGTCGAGGAATCCAGTGAAATGGACGCAGTGCTCCAGGTTCAGGCGCTGGACCGGCTCGAATCCGACCTGTTCCTGGCGGGAGCCGCGGCCGACTACAACGAGCCGCGCGTGGGGGAGTTCGTGTACGAGCAGATACATGGCTTCGAAGAGGTCTTCGTAGTGCCGGTGTGTCTGAAGCCGGGCGACAATGCCGAGGACGAAGCCGTCCGGCCCCAGGTTGAGCCGGCGGCGGCCATCGGGGGTTTCGCGGGCCGGGTCAAAACGCGCAACATCGACCGCGCCGGGCACGACCCGCATCCGTTCGCGGGGGAACCCGAAGGTCTCGGCGTCGTTTTCGAGCGCCGCCTGTGACGGCTCGACCAGGCATGTGGTCCGCGCCGCCAGACGCGCGTGCCGCCTGTCGTTCGGGAAGCCCAGACCGTAGTAACTGGAACGCACCAGGGGTATGCCCGCCGCGCGCGCAGGGCCGGCCGCGATCCGGTGGTCGTTGTCCAGATGGCAATGCACCAAATCGCAACGATTGTCGCGCAGCAGCCGCGACAAAGCGCGGCGGTCCAGCAGGTTCTTGAACGGGTGATTGTGTTTGGTGAGCCACAGGTCAAGGATGGGCTCGATGCCCCGGTCGCGCGCAGTCTCGACGACCTTGTTGATGTTCGCGCCCGCGTCGGGGCTGCACGCGAACGCTGCGTCCACGCCGCGCGCGCGCAGGGCCACGCACAGGTTCAGGGCCGGTTCGGCAGGCCCTGTCCACTTGGCGTTGCTGAACAGGTGAAGCACTCTCATACGGGGGCTTCGGCGTCGGCGACCTCCTCGAAGCGGACCGAGACCACCTGCGAGACGCCGCGCTCCTGCTGGGTCACGCCGAACAGCGCGTCGGCGTGACTCATGGTCTGTTTGCTGTGCGTAATGACCACGAACTGGCTCTGGTTCGTGAACTCGTCGACCAGAGACAGGAAACGCCAGATGTTGGCATCGTCGAGCGGCGCGTCGACCTCGTCCAGCACGCAGAACGGGCTGGGTTTGGCGCTGAAAATGCTGAACAGGAGCGCAATCGCGGTGAGCGCCTGTTCGCCGCCGGACAACAGGGATATGGTCTGTGGCTTCTTGCCGGGCGGCCGCGCCTCGATTTCGATGCCGCTCTCGAGCGGGTCGTCTTCGTTCAGGAGATAGATGCGCGCTTGGCCGCCGTTGAACAGTCGCCTGAAATAGTTCTTGAAATTCTCGCCGACGGTCTCGAACGTGTCCTTGAACATCGCGATGATGGTACGGTCGATACGCTCGATGACGCCGGACAGCGTTTCGCGCGCCTTGCGGAGGTCTTCTTCCTGCGAAATGAGGAATTTCAGGCGCTGGTCAAGGGCCTCATACTCCTCGATGGCGGTGAGATTCACGGCGCCCAGGCGCTGCAGCGCGTCGCGATGATGCTGGATCGTGTTTTCGCGCGTTTCCTCGTCCATTTCATCCGCGCCCACCTCCGCTTCCGAGAGCGCGGGCAGCGCCACATGGTATTCCGTCTGGATACGTTCGTGGAAGAAGGTTATCTGGTCCTCATGATGCGTGAGGTCCTTGTCCAGCGCATGTACTTCCTTCATCCTTGTTGACGTCTGTTCGCGCAGTTCCTTCAGTTTCTGGCCCAGCTCCGAGGCTGCTTCGACGATGTGCTGTTGCCGGTTCTGGGATTCGATGGCCTTGGCTTCCGCCTGCTCACGGCTCTCCGAGAGGGCTCGCGCCATTTCTGCCTTCGAGGCGATGGCTTCCACGAGGTCTTTCTCGCGCGCCTGCAGCTCGGCGGTCAGGTCAATGCGGCGCGCGGCCTCGCGAAGCGCCTCCTCATGGTCGCGCATCTCGCGCTGCCGGTTGCGCTCCGCCTCTTCGAGATTCTGCGTGAGGCCGGCCAGGCGCACGCGCAGGTCCGCCAGCGCATCGGAACAAACGGAGAGCGCCTGCCGTGCCTGGGCCGCGCCCTCCTGGGCTTCCGCCATGCGCCGCTGCAGGGCCTCGTCGTCGTTTTCGATGCCGCTGGCCCGCTCCTGAGCCTCCTTGCGCCGCTGCTCGAGTTCTTCGCGTTCCAGGCAAGCGGCGTCGCGCTCGCGCGCGAGTTGCGCCGCGGCCAGGGTGAGGTTTTCCAGTTCCGTGCTCAGCCGCGCAATGGCGACCTCCGCTTCCGACAGGTCCCGGCGCGTGGCGTCTTCCTCTGTCTGCAGGGTATCGCGCCGCCGCGCCAGTTCCTGTAGCTTCTCGCCCAGGTTTCGCGCCTGAGCGGAGGTCTTTTCGAGATTGCCCCCAAGCTCGCCGACCTGCGTTTCCAATTCGTCGATTTCCGCGCCGCGCCCCAGCAGGCCGCGGCTCTCATGCTTCGTGCGCCCGCCCGTGACCGCGCCCGCGGAGGAAACGACCTCGCCCTCGAGCGTCACCAGGCGGGGGAACCGGCGTTCCGACCGGGCGATGCGAATGGCATCGTCGATAGTCTCGACGATCACGGTGTTCCAGAGCAGATACTCGACCGCGGGCCGGATTCGCGGGTCGAACTGCACGTATTGGATCGCGGGGCCGACGATACCCGGAAGGCCGGCGATTTCGGCGGTGTCGTCGTGCTTGCTGCCGCGAATCGTGTCCAGGGGCAGGAACGTAACGCGACCCGCCCGGTTTTCTTTCAGGAAGGATATGGCGTCCTTGGCGGCGTCGGCGTTCTCCACGACTACATTGTTGATATTACCGCCGAGGGCGGCCTCGATAGCCGTTTCGTATTCCCGTTCCGTGACGAGCAGTTCGCCGACGGGACCCAGGATTCCCTGGCAGGCGGGAACGCCTTCCTGCCTGGCTTGCATGACGGCGCGGACGCCCGTGGCATAGCCCTCATAGCTGTCGCGCAACTCGCGCAACGACCGGAGCCGCGCTTCGAGGCTGCTCTTTTGCTCGCGAAGATTCTGGAGCGAACTCGCGGCCTTTTCCAACGCGCCCGCGGCCTTGCCGTGCGCCTGGGCGACCTCCTGGCGTTCCTTCTGCAGTGCCGCGGCGCGCTCCTTGCCTTGCCGCGCGCGTTCCACGCGCGCCGCATGGTCGTTTGTCACCGCCTGAATGCGGCCGTTCTGCTGCTCCTGCCGCTGATAAATGCCGGCCAGCAGCGTATCGACGCGTTGCAGCCCTTCCTCGATGGTCTCCAGTTCGGTCTGAGTGCGGCTGCGCGAGTGCACCGCTTCCGCGGCGCGCGCCCGGGTCTCCTCGACGCGTAGTTCCGCTTCCGCGAGTTGCCGCGACAACGCGTCGAACTCCTCCTGCTTGGCAGTCAAGGTGGCATTGCCGTCCGCGATTTCACTGCGGAGGGTTGCCGCGCGTTCCTCCGTTTCGCGGCAGGTCTCGAGGATGCGCGCCGCCCGCTCCTGATACTCGTCGTGTTCCGTGCGCGCCTGCTCCTGCTGCTGTTTCGAGAATTCGATTTCCTTGCGCAACAGCGCAATGTCGCTCTCGATACGTTCCATGTCGGTGTCGATTTGGTGGACACCTTCGCGCCGCGCGGTGAGCACCCGTTCCACCTCGATGCGTTCGAGGCTGAGTTGCTCTTCGCGGGCTTCGAGTCCACTGAGTTCCGTGGACAGCGTCTCGTACGCGTCCTGCGTCTTGGCGTATTGCTTTTTCAATTGGCCGGCTTCGGCGGTCAGTTGCCGGAATTTCAGCCAGGCGCTCCGGACCTCGAGTTCGCGCAGTTCCTCGGTGAGTTTGCGGTGGCGCATCGCCGCGGCGACCTGCCGCTTCAGCGACCGCGTCTGCCGCTCGACTTCCGTGATAACGTCGCGCAGGCGCAGCAGGTTCTGGTCCGCGTTTTCCAGCTTGCGCATGGCCGTGCGCTTGCGCGTCTTGTACTTGATGATGCCCGCGGCCTCTTCGAAAAGGAAGCGCCGGTCTTCGGGTTTCGAACTCAGGACCAGGTCGATCTTGCCCTGGCCGATGAGCGAATACGCGTTGGTCCCGATGCCCGTATCCATGAAGAGTTCCTGGATGTCACGCAGGCGGCACGGCATCTTGTTCAGAAGATATTCGCTTTCGCCGGAGCGATACAGCCGTCGCGTGACTTGGACTTCCGCGAAGTCCACGGGAAGGCGGGAATCGGCGTTGTCGAACACCACAGTCACCTCGGACATGCCGGTGGCGGCGCGATGTTCGCTGCCGTTGAAGATGACGTCCTGCATGTGGCTGCCGCGCAGCGACTTGGGACTCTGTTCGCCAAGCACCCAACGCAGCGCGTCGAGAATATTGCTCTTGCCCGACCCGTTTGGCCCGATAATCGCGGTTATACCCGGCTCGAACGGCAGGTAGGTCCTGTCCGCGAACGACTTGAACCCATTCAACTCGATGCTCTTGAAATACATGCAAACCCTATCCGTGCTCCCCTCGGCGGGGAGACAATCGTTTACTCCGTGCGCGCAATCCGCTCCATGCTTGTCGCGCGTCCCGACGCTTCGTCTATCTCCACGAGCACGGCGTTGAGCCATGCCGGGCCCTTGGCCACGCTGAATTGCCGCGGCAGACCCGTGACGAACTTCGTCAGCACGGCGTCGCGGTCCGTGCCGATAATGCCGTCTCGCGGGCCCGTCATGCCGACGTCCGTGATGTAGGCGGTCCCGCCCGGCAGGATGCGTTCATCCGCCGTGGGCACGTGCGTATGCGTGCCCAACACGGCGCTGCACTGTCCGTCCACGCGCCAGCCCATGGCGACTTTTTCCGACGTGGCCTCGGCATGAAAATCGACGATAATGACGCGCGTCAGCGCGCGGAGCGCACGCAGTTCGTGCGCCGCCCGCTCAAACGGGCACTCGAACGGCGTCATGAAGACGCGCCCCATCAGATTCAGGAGTCCCACGCCGCGCCCGTCCGGCAGCGGCAACACGCATGCGCCGCGGCCCGGCACGCCATTGGGAAAGTTGGCCGGCCGGACCACGTCGTTCATGCCGTCAATGGCCGCCAGCAGCGTGGGCTTGCGCCAGGCGTGATTGCCCAGCGTGAACCCCTCGACGCCCGCGCGGCGCAGTTCGTTCAGCACTTCGGGGGTCGCGCCCAGCCCGCCCGCGGCGTTTTCCGCGTTCGCCAGGATGACATCGACCTCGTACTCCCGGCGCAGTTCGGGCAGCCAGCGCGCTGCGGCGCGCCGGCCGGGACGTCCCACAATGTCGCCAACGAAGAGAATTCTCATCGACCCAAGACCCCGGAACACGCCCCACCGCAGCCCTTCCCGTCCGCGAGGAGGGTGCTCAAGGCAGGCGCCAGTATAGCTGAAGCGCGCGCGAACTGATCAATCACGACGCCGGCTCGGCGCGAGAGCACTCATTTTGCGACTTCGACGGCGCGCGTCTCGCGCACGACGGTGATCTTGATCTCGCCGGGATACGTCATCTCGGTCTCGACCTTGCGCGCAATGTCGCGAGCGAGCATTGCCGCGTCCGCGTCCGTAATCTTGTTCGGTTCCACGACGATGCGCACTTCGCGGCCCGCCTGCAGGGCGTACGCCTTCTCGATGCCGCTGAACTGGTCGGCAATCTGCTCGAGCTGTTCGAGCCGCTTGATATAATGCTGCATCGACTCGCTGCGCGCGCCTGGCCGCGCGGCGGACAACGCGTCCGCGGCCTGAACCAGCACCGCGAGCAGCCCTTCCATGGGCATTTCGCCGTGGTGCGCGCCGATGGCGTTGGACACGGCGTCGGTCTCGCCATAACGTTTGGCCAAGTCGTGGCCGAGCACGGCGTGCGACCCTTCCACCTCGTGCGTGAGCGCCTTGCCGATGTCGTGGATGAGCCCGGCGCGTTTTGCCTCGGCAATGTTCGCGCCCAGTTCCGCCGCCATGATCGCGCACAGGTGACAGACCTCGAGGGAGTGACGCAGCACGTTCTGCCCGTATGACGTGCGGAAACTCAGCCGGCCGAGCAGCTTCACGATCTCCGGGTGCAACCCGTGGACATCCGCCTCGAGGCACGCCTGTTCGCCCCGTTCCTTGATCGTCTGCGCGATTTCCTCGTTGACCTTGACGACCATCTCCTCGATCCGCGCCGGATGAATGCGCCCGTCTGACACGAGCCGTTCCAGCGTGACCCGCGCCACTTCGCGCCGAATCGGATCGAATCCGGACAGAATGACCGCCTCGGGCGTGTCGTCGATAATCACATTGATGCCGGTCGCGTTTTCAAGGGCGCGAATGTTGCGGCCTTCGCGGCCGATTATGCGCCCCTTCATCTCGTCATTGGGCAGCGCGACGACGGAAACGGTCGATTCCGCCACGTGGTCCGCGGCGCAACGCTGGATGGCTTCACCGATGATCCACCGGGCCTTCTTCTCAGCGTTCTCGCGCGCTTCTTCCTCGATCTTCTTGAGATGCAGAGCGCTGTCGCGCTTCACTTCGTTCTCGAGGTTGTGGAACAACTCGCGCCGCGCCTGGTCCGCGGTCATGCCCGAGATCGCCTCGAGGCGCTCCGTCTGATGGACAATGATCGCCGCGACCTTGTCTTTCTCCTTCTCCACCGTCTTCTCTCTGCGCACGAGGTCGCGCTCCTGCGCATTGAGTTCGTTCGCCTTCTTGTCGAGGCCCTCCGTCCGTTTGTCCAGCGATTCTTCCTTCGCCTGCAGGCGTTTCTCGAAATTCGCCAGTTCGCGCCGTTGCTCACGCCCTTCCTTTTCGACACGGGCGCGCAGGTCGATTTCCAGTTCCTTGAGATTTGTCTTCGCGTCCTTGAGGATTGAAGCGGCGTCTTTCTCCGCATTGCTCATGATCTGCCCGGCATCGCGCCTGGCTTTGCCGAGCACACTGTTGCCGCGCCAGCGCGCCAATAACATGGCGCTGGCGCTGCCGAGAATCACTCCCGCCACAATCCCGCCAAGGACAAAGATGATGCTATCCATCTGCATAACCTCCCAGTCCTTTTCGGGAACTCGTCAGGGCTTCCTAGCCCGGCAGGTATGACAGAATGGCGGGATCGGAAATGAGTGAAGTTCAGTACATGCGAACCGCGGACGCCGCAAGATGTTGCGCCCTAAGGGTTTTCCTTGTTGCCACCACTTCGCGTTGTGCACCGGATTGCCCAGAAAAGGCAGTGAAGAATCTATCTCGACGCCCGCAGGGGGCGTGTACCGTGCTTCCTTCACAAGGCCGTGCCATTTCCCATCCTACTGCCGGGTAATTCTGCCAATAATGGAAGATATTATAAGGATGTCCAGCGATGATGTCAATTCGCAGGAAGAAGCCTGAAATCGGCCGGGAATAGGCCGTGCACGCACAGCCCTTCTCCCAAGCGCATGCCGTGCTGCGGGGCAGGCCGCTCTTTCCGGGGGGTGGTGTTCGCGAACGGGGTCCAAGCGCCCCGGCTGCTTCCGGCCGGGGGGGAGGCGGCCGGGAAGAGGCCACATCCAAGGCACTGAAAAAAAAGGTTGACACAATCGGGTGAGTTGGCCTATGATACGGCTGCTGGTGGTACAAACCTCTTGGGTGAGTTTGCACAGCTGAGTTTGGGAAGGGGGTTGCATCGCCAGCGAAGATCGGGTATCATTTTGAGGCTAGGTGAAGGCTGCGGGCCATGGTGTTGTAATCCTACTGCAGATGTAGGAAACGGAGGACTAACTAACCATGAAAAAGCTGACGGTAACTTGTGCTCTGGCGCTTCTGGCTCTGGGTATGTTTGCGCCAACCACCGCCCGGGCGGTTCAACCACCCCCCACACAGCCGGTGGACTTCTGTGGAACGATGGACAATATCGTTGCGCTCATCAATGACACCAGTGAAACCGGATTGGCGTGGCTGGCTGCATTGCTCGGCGAAGATGCCGCGCTCCTGCAGGGGTTGGCATGCGACACGGCCGATATCAACGGGCCGCTTGTGGACGATCTGCCCGGCCCGAACGGCATGCTGGACGGCGAATTCGAGCTGGGCGTCCTCAGGGAACTGATGGCCAACGCAGCGGCATATGCCGACTTGGATACGGGCACGATGCCGGGCCAGGTGGCGGCCGGTGTTGATTCCAGCGCTGTTCAGCCTGCGTACGAAGAGAATTACCAGAACCTGTACACGGACGGCATGAACACTCTGATCACGATCACGCTTCCCTCGCTGTGGGGTATTTTGCAAGGCGCGTTCCCCGGCCAGATTCCGAACCTGACGCCTGGACTGCAGGCCAATATTAATGCGACTTTCAAGGGCGTCATGGTCGTGCTGGCGGGTGTTGCGACGCTGGGTGATGACGACTCCATGGGCGTCGTAGTCGCCTTGGCGAATCTGGTCAGTTTCTGCGACGTGATTGCGCCGGGAAGCTGCCTGGTTAACGACATTGAACTGGACCCCGCGAACTACGCTCGCTTGAATGCTATTCTGAGCAAGACCGGCGACGCGGACGGCGACGGCTACACAAACCAGCAGGAATACGACCTGTACGCGCTGGCCAAGACGGCGGCGGATTATGTTGACGCCGCCCTTGACCCGTCTCTGCCCGGTGCCGAAGGCGAAGGGGAAGGAGAGGGTGAAGGCGAAGGCGAGGGCGAGGGCGAAGACGGCCTCGTCCGGATTACCGGCAATGGCGTGGTCGAGGAAGGCGAGACTGTCGAACTGCGCGCGCGCACGGTCGGTGACACAGTCGCGCTGAGCTACCAGTGGAGCCGCCTGAATTCCGAAGGCACGGCCTTTGTTGAGCTGCCGGGTGAAACGGGCAACACGCTGGTGTTCGACCCGGTCGAACTGCAGAACACGGGCTGGTACAAAGTCGTGATTACGTACGACAACGCCGCCAAGGCCATTGTCGAATCGAACTCGGACCCGTTCTACATGGAAGTCGTCCCTGAAGGGACGCTGCCCATCGCGGGCGGTCTGGGCGTGGCGCTGCTGGCCGGTGCCTGTGCATTCGCGGGCGCGGTGAGCATTCGTCGCAAGAAATAACTAAGCTTCTCAGCTAGAACGAGTTACCATCAGGCTGCGAGCCGTCGGCTGATAAGGCCGGCGGCTCGTTGTGTCTATACGAAGGCAAGAAAGGGCCGCGGTATCCAGAAAGAAGCGAAACCTGGACCGGGCCATCTGCCCCCTGACCGGTCAACATGCCGGCTTGGGATTACCAACGTGCTACAGTTGCATATTCCTGCACGAGTAGGCCACCGAATCCGGAGGAGCGCGAGCACCTGATCCGGGTGCTCGCGAGTGGCGGAACGGTGAGCACGATCGGATAGTCCGCAGGATGAGACAGTCCGCAGGGGGGGTGCTTCAAAGCAGCTGTTTTGTATCAGTCCATTGTCGTGGGAGTGAGGGCAACCGGGGGGGCGGTTCCCCTCCCGGAGCGTAGCGACGGATGGCGTTCAACCCTCTTGGAGTTTCTTGCGTTTCTTCCTGAGGGAATCTCCCTTGAGAGCGATCTTGCGGGTGTCGTGCACGAGTCTGTCAAGGACGGCGTCGGCGCGCGAGGGGGTGCCGATGATGGTGTGCCACTTTTCGACGGGAATCTGGCTGGCAATCAGCGTAGAGCGCGGGTCGTAGCGGTCCTTCGTGAGTTCGTGAATATGCCGGCGCTGGTCGGCAAACAGTCCTTGTGTGATGTCTCCCTGATAGGCCCATTCCACCGCTCGCGAGCGTCGGATTCACTGCTCGCGAGCAGCCGGAATCACTGCTCGCGCCCGGAATACGCAACAGTAACATCACTGGTGTGAAATCCCCACCGGTTAAAGAACCCGCCGTATCCGATACCTTCGTATCAGTCTCTCCACGATACGCGACCGCACGCCCCTTCAAGAAGGACAGCAAGTCCTGTGGTTCTTCCGGAACGAGTGTGGAGCATTTGCAGGTTTCGAGCGCCCGGTGCCAAGACCCCGAGACGACGCAGACGCCATGATACCAACAGTGTGCAGCCTTCCGTCGCGGCCCGGCACAGCGACCGGAAGCGGGACGGATTCCCGTTCTTCGCCGAAAGCGCACAAGGTGCTGTCGAGCTATGACCTGTGCCGAAAACCGGGATTCTGTTCCACACTCAATTCGGAGGAACCGGTCTTGTTTCTCGAGCGGAGACCTATCCGAGAATGGATATTGCGTCTTCGGAATCAACATCCATGATGTAGCGTATCCCGGAGATTTCAGCTGCCTCATGAGTCAGAGCCGCGATATCATCGCGCGAAACATGCGATAGAGAGAACTTTCGGCTTCCGGCCATGAGCTGGCGCAGTCCTTGGGCCAGACGTTCGTAGTATGTGTACAGACCCAATGCACCCGTGGGGACCTTTTCGAAGCTGTCCTTATCCAGCTTCTTGCGCAGTTCAACGGCCGTAACAAAGATTTCCTCTTTAGAACTGCCAAACCGCGAAATGTACACCGGTACCTGCCGCGAGTCGATGGTGCGGCCAATGGTCTTGCCCACCATGGCGGCCGCGATGGGCGCTCGCGCCATTCCTACCAGTTTTACGAAGGGCGCGCCAAGCGCGAGACCCTTGAAGATCTGGTCTTCAAATGAGAATCCGCCGGCCACGGCCAATGCGGGCACGTAGTCCCCGCGGTCCGCCAGGCGTTTCGCATATTGGTACAGGAGGGTATGGAGGTAAACGGGCGGCACGCCCCATTCGTTCATCATGCGCCAAGGACTCATGCCGGTGCCGCCGCCCGCGCCGTCGACGGTAAGGAGGTCGAGCTTGTACCGCGACACGTAACGGACCGCGCGCGCCAGGTCCGCGGGTCTGTAGGCGCCCGTCTTGAGGAAGATGTATTGGGCGCCGGCGCTCCGCAACTCCTCGATGCGCCTGGCGAAACACTCCTCTTCGACCATGCCAACCCGAGAGTGGCGTTCGAACGCCTTGAATGCGCCGTTCTCGAACGCCTTGATGATGGCGGGATCGGTCGGGTTGGGTAACACGACGTATCCGCGTTCATGCAGGAGCTGCGCTTTCTTGAGGTCATCAATCTTGACCTCGCCGCCGATGTCCTTCGCGCCCTGTCCCCATTTGAGTTCGACGCATTTCACGCCGAGTTTTTCTATGGCATATTCAAGGACTCCCAGGCGGCTGTCTTCGACGTTAGCCTGCACGATGATCGCCCCGTAGCCGTCCCGCTGGTGCTCCTGGTACAACTTGACGCGCCTTTTCAGGTCCACGGTATCCACCACGCGCCCATTCTTGACGACGGCGTCGACGTCCATTCCAACAACGTTTTCGCCGATGGTAAGCCCTGTTCCGGCGAGCGCGGACCCGATTGCCAGCCCGTCCCAGTTGTTCTTGGCGACGTCTGTTGAGCCAATACCTGGAATGTGCCATGGCACGCGATACTTGATGCCATTGTCATGACCGAACCGCACCTCGAGGTTGACGGCGGGGAAAATTGCCTTGTCGCTATCGGCGTCAATCCCGTGCGCGCCCACCGCGGTGCCCATGATGTTGAAGTGCGAATAATCAACGGGGTACGTCTTCTCGCCGGCCGCCGTGATTACGCCGAACGGCTGGGGATACAAGACCTCGTGGCCGCGATAGGCGGATTTGCCCACTTCGCACATGCCGATGCAGCCGTCCACGCAGGTCACGCAAAGACCGGATGCCGGCACGATGGAATCCGTGGTGCGATTCTTGGTCAAGGTGGCCGCCGAGGAGTTTATTCTGGAGAAGGTACTGGGCATTGTCTTTGCTTCCTTTCCGTAGCTCAGTCGCTTTGCCGCTCGCAGGCAACGCAAGGCGTCATGTAACACATCATGTCATCAAAGGGTTCTTTTTGTAAGCAGGGCGGGGAGAGGTTGGCGCAGGCGCCGCAAACGGCCTTGTCGGGCTCCACATAGGTGCAGCGAAGCTGACAGGCAGGACAGACATACATGCAGGCGCCGCACAACCGGCATTGGTCCGAATGTTTGTCGAAAGGCGTGCCGATGCTTCTCTTCTCGCCGCGATAACGGAAACCGATGGCTTTCGCCATCATTTGTTCTTCGCATACCCGCACGCACAGGCCGCACAGGATGCAATCTTCGTGCTCTTGGCGAAACCGCTGTTGCCGTACATCGTGGGCCGACGCGAGGTCCTGTATCACCTTCGATTGCGGGCAGGAAGCCAGCAACAACTCGAGGACCATCTTGCGGGCCCGGACCACCCGGCTGGACGCCGTCCGCACCCGGAGGCCTTCTTCCACAGGGTACGTGCACGAACTGACGAGCTTGGCGCGCGGCCCTTCGCCAATCTCGACCACGCACAGGCGGCAGGCTCCGTACGGCGACAAGCCGTCCATATGGCAAAGCGTTGGAATCGGGAATCCCAGGAACCGCGCCGCCTCCAGAACCGTCATGCCCTTCTCGACCGATACCAGGAGCCCGTTAATGGTGACGTTAACCATTCCATTCATGCTCTGAGCGACCTCCTCGCCTTGCTAGGCGACCTCCACGGCATCGCGCTTGCAGACAGTCCGGCACGTCCCGCACTTGATGCATTTCGTTGCGTCAATGACCTGTCGCTGCTTGGGGTCTCCCGAGATGGCGTCCGCGGGGCAGTTCGTGACGCACGCCCGACAGCCGGAACAGTTGTCGTTGATCGAAAATGAAATCAGCGGCTTGCAGACACCGGCGCGGCAACGGCGATGTTCGATATGTTCCAGGTATTCATCCCGGAAGTACCGCAGTGTCGAAAGAACCGGGTTGGCGGCGGTCTGGCCAAGGCCGCACATGGTCGTATCCTTCACCACGAGGGCCAGTTCTTCCAAGAGGGCCAACTGCCCCGAGGTCCCGCGGCCCTGCGAGATGTCGTCCAGGATCTCGTGCATCCGCTGGGTTCCTTTGCGGCACGTAAAGCATTTCCCGCACGATTCGTCTTTCAGAAACCCCATGAAGTACTTCGCAACATCGATGATGCAGGTGCCCTCGTCCATCACGATCATGCCGCCCGACCCCATGATCGACCCCGCTTTGGCGAGACTGTCATAGTCGATGGGAAGGTCGAACCGCGCAGCAGGAATACAACCGCCGGAGGGCCCGCCGGTCTGGACGGCTTTGATCGCAGCCTTGCCAACGGGACCGCCGCCAATCTCGTTGACGATTTCGGCGATGGTGATTCCCATGGGGACTTCCACCAGACCCGTGTTCCGGATCTTGCCGACCAGGCTGAAAATCTTCGTGCCGGAATTCTGTTTCGTGCCGACTCGGGAAAAGCCGGCGGCGCCCTGTTCCACGATAATGGGTATGTTGGCCCAGGTCTCGACATTATTTATGCAGGTAGGCTTGCCCAGGATGCCTTCCTGGATGGGGAACGGGGGCCGCTGACGCGGTTCGCCCATGCATCCTTCAATGGAGCGGATCAGGGCGGTTTCCTCGCCGCACACGAACGCCCCCGCGCCTTGGACAACCTGGATGTCAAACGAGAACTCCGTGCCAAGTATGCGTTCCCCGCACAATCCGAGCGCGCGCGCCTGCTCGAGTGCCGTGTGAACATGCTTGATGGCCAGAGGGTATTCGTTGCGGACATAGAGAATGCCGTGCGTGGCGCCCGTTGCGTAGGCGCCAATCAACATGCCCTCCAGGATGCTGTGAGGGTTGCCCTCGAGCACGCTGCGGTCCATGTAGGCTCCCGGGTCGCCTTCATCGGCGTTGCATACGAGGTATTTGCCATGTGCGCCGGGTTGCTTTGCCAGCAGTTCCCATTTAAGGCCCGTGGGAAAACCCGCGCCGCCGCGCCCCCGAAGCCCTGACGATTTCACTTCGCCGAGTACCCATTCGGGCCCGCCCCGCTCCAATACCTTGAGCAGCGCGGTATATCCTCCGGCTCGGAGGTACGATTCAGTGTCTTCCGGGTCCACTTGCTCATTCAGGGCAAGAATGGACCGGCGTTGCTTCTTGAAGAAAGGCACATCCTTCTGGCAGGGGATGCGTGTGCCCGTGGCGGCGTCAGCCCACACGAGGTCTTCCAGAACTTCCCCCAGCCCGGCGGCTTCGACCAGCCTTTCGGCGTCCGCGGTCTTCACTCGTGGGTAGAATATGCCCTCCGGTTCCATCAGGATGGACGGTTCCATCTCACAAAAGCCGTGACACCCGGTGACGCGGACGTGAACCTGACCCGCGAGACCGCTCCGCAACAATGCTTCGCGAACCGCGCGGACCAGTTCACCGGCGCCACTGGCACGGCCGCAGGTACCGGTGGGAATGACGATGGTGCGGCGTTTCAAGTCGGCAGTATCGCGCAGATTCGCTTTGAGGGCATACAAATCTCGCACTGAGTCTAATCTCATCGGCAGGCGGATCCTTTATATGCTAGAGGCAGCCACCTTCACTTGTGCGGCCGGCAACTCGTGTTGGGTTCGGAGCTTTCTCAGGAGCTTCCTCACCCCGGCCCCGTCCACCTTCGAATGGTAAACCCCATCCGCAACGACGATGGGCCCGAGGGCGCACGCGCCCAGGCAATTCACCGTTTCCAGCGTGAACTCGCCATCCTCGGTGGTTTCACCCGCCTTGATGCCCAGTTGCCGCTCCAATTCCTCTGCAACCGTGGGCCCCCCGCGGACATGGCAGGCTGTGCCAAGACACGCGCACAAATAGTGTTTCCCCCGTGGCTTGAGGCAGAACGATCTATAGAATGTCGCCACTCCGTAAAGGTCTACCAGCGAACGGCGGGTCATGTCTGACACTACCCTGAGCGCAGGCTCGGGAAGATACCCGTGTATTGTCTGGATTTCCTCCAGAATCGCGATTATCCCGCCGCAATCGGCATCATGCCTCTTGATGATTTCCAGGATCTCTTGCCGGTCCACACATCTTTCCAAGGGTTTCTCTCCATCCTTCCGGTTGCCCGCCGTGGCTCAGCGGTACTCCTCGCAGTGCCACACGCCCCCCTCGAGTTGGAAAAACAGACATGACCTGCGATTTGCGCAGTCCACACAAATGCCATGAAGCCGGCCAAGGTCGCGCAGGCTGATGTCACTTGTTCTCTTTGCGTTTTCGGGCGCGGGAAGCTGGAGGCCTTCATACGAGCCGCATGTCACGACGGGCTCTCCCGACTCGGCCGGAATCGCGCACCCCGCTCCCCACTTGCACTTGCTGCACAATGGTACGGTTGATTGTATGTTCATCGTGTGGGGTCCTGCCTCAACGCCGAATACTGCTTGGGAATAGCAGATCTCATACCAATGAGATCCTGCCGCCAAAATGGCCCTGTTTCCTGAGCCTCAGTACCTTGAAGTCCGGCTTCTGTCAAGAACAAGAAGAAGTCATTGAACGATCCGCATAAACAATTGCAGTGCAAGTACTTATATTGTGTGACAACTGTGGGGTTTCTTCCCGATTCTCTGGTTTCTGGGCAACGCCCGCGTCACCCTCTATTCTGCGTGGAAGCAGGAGGAACTCACTTGGCGGAATATGGACGGACAGCGGGGAGATTTCGCCCGCCGGGGAAAAACTCCCCAGTTTCCCTGAGTGCGCGAGAACGTCCGGGGAAGGCTGGTCAGCGCTGACCTGGCTTGGGGGAGTCACCCTGCCCGTCGAGGACGGCTGTGACCTTGTCCCGCAAAGTCTTACGGTCGATACCGAGGATTTTCGCGGCCTGCGTCTTGTTGCCGCCCAGGCTGGCAAGCACGTTGCTGACGTACTCGGCTTCGACTTCCGCCAGGGTGCGGTCGAGGCCAGTTCTGCTCAAGGGCGAGAAGCGCATGAGCGGCGGCAGGTCCGGCGCGTCGATGATATCGCCGTCCGTCATGAGAACGAGCCGCTGGACGACGTTCTCCAGTTCGCGGACGTTGCCGGGCCATTCGTAGTTCCTCAAGACGGCCATCGACCGGTCCGAAAAGCGGGGTTCAGTGCGGCCGAGCTCGGCGGCAAATCGCCTGGCAAAATGCCTGGCCAGCAGCAGGATGTCTTCTCCGCGCTCCCGCAGGGGGGGCAGGACAAGGGTAATGACGTTCAGCCGGTAGAACAGGTCTTTTCGAAAAGCATCCTTTTTTACGAGTCCCAGGAGGTCCTTATTGGTGGCGGCCACGATGCGGACATCCACTTTGCGGGCCCGGCTTGACCCGACCATGCAGACCTCCTTGTCCTGCAGGACCCGCAGCAGCTTCACCTGCATCGGGACGCTCGTTTCGCTGACCTCGTCCAGGAAGATGGTCCCTCCGTCCGCCGAATGAAAGAAGCCGGCTCGCGCTTCGGTGGCGCCGGTGAACGCGCCCTTGACGTGCCCGAAAAGCTCGCTTTCCAGCAAGCCGTCTGGGATGCCGCCGCAGTTGACGGGCACAAACGGGGCCGCCGAGCGCGCGCTACCATAGTGGATCGCGCGCGCCACCAGTTCTTTCCCCGTGCCGCTCTCCCCTGTGATCAAGACCGTGGCCGAGGTGGAGGCCGCTTTCCGCACCGCGCGGAGGATCTTCCGCATGGCTTCCGATTCCCCCAGCAACCCGTGACGCATCGTGGCTGCCGGCATGCCGGCGGAGTTGCCGAATCGGCGGACCCGCAGTTTTTCGAGGGCCCGCTTTACGGCTGCGGAAAGTTCCGCGTCAGTAAACGGCTTCGCAACATATTCCTCGGCGCCGGTCTTGATCGCCTGCACCGCACCCTCAATCGACGGGTAACCGGTAATCATCATGACCTCGGTGTCGCGGTAATTTTCCCGGACGTGTCGCACGAGGTCCATGCCGCTGACCTTGGGCATCTTGAGGTCCGTGATAACCAAGTCCACCTTGACTGATTTCAATAGTTCGGCCGCGCCCGCGACACCCGGCGCCGTCAACACGTCATACCCTTCGGCAGACAGATTTCGCTGCAGGACTTCAAGGGTTAGTGGGGAATCGTCTACGACCAGGATCCGTGACCTATCCGCTTTCTTGGCCATCCGGTCGGGCCTCCTCAAATTGGCCGGCGGCCAAGGGCAGCCGCACCTCAAATCGTGTTCCCACACCCACCTCGCTGTGGACGTGAATAGTCCCTTCGTGCGCCGTCACAATCCCGTGCACCACGGGCAAGCCAAGCCCCGTACCTTCGCCAATGTCCTTGGTGGTGAAGAACGGCACGAATACCTGCTGAAGCACCTCGGGACTCATGCCGGGCCCCGAATCTTCCACGTGAAGCACGACAGCATCGGCGGCCGCTTCGGTCTTCAGCCGGAGTGTCCCTCCGTCTGGCATCGCCTGCAACGCATTCACGACGAGGTTCACGACCACCTGGGTGATTTGCGCGGGGTCAGCGGGAATCTGTGGCAACATCGGGTCAAGCATGCACACAACATCCACTCCCGCCCCTGCGCAGCGTGCGCCCAGAAGAGAAAGCGCTTCCTGCACCACCTGACTGAGGTCCAAGAGCGTCTTCTCCGGAGGCAGTTGCCGTCCAAACACCAGCAGCTTCCGGATGACCTCTCTCGCGTGCAGGGATGCATGCTCTATTTTGATGAGATCGCGGTCAGCCGCTTCGGGCAGACCCGGACATTTCCTGGCCAACTGTGCAAAACCCAGGACGTTTCCCAAGGGTTCGTTCAGTTCGTGGGCAATCCCGGCCGCCAACATCCCAATCGTAGCGAGCCGATCCGCATGCAGCAACTGATTTTCCAGGCGGGCCCGGTCCAGCTCCGCCTCTTTGCGTTCCACGACCAATGCCACCTGCTGGGCGACGGCATTGATCAAATTGCGTTCCTCCCTCAGAAATGGGCCCTCATCGCGCTCCGGCATCTCTTCGAGATAAACGACCTCGATAAAACCACGATTGACGTTTTGCACGGCAACCTCGGCGTGCTGGGCATGGGAGCTTTCCCGAAAACCCGGCGCGGCATATACGCATCCGTTCAGGACAATGCGCGCGGAAGCGATTTCGGGATATTGCCAGGCGGACGTCAGCAAGCTCACGGTCTGCTGAAGAATTTCCTCGATGGAAATGCCTGGTTTGGCCGCTATTTCGGCCATTCGGAGCAGACAAGTCAGTTCCTTGACGCGTTCCTGCAACGCCCTCGTTGTAGATTTGCGGCCTCTCTTCTGCGTCATGCGCTCTCCGGGAAGGGGTCCACATTGGGACCTTGCCTCTGTTAAGTCTTGCACGATTTGAACGCCGGTTCAATAATTCGCCCGCCACTCCGTCGGTGTCTTCTTCTCTTGGGTTGTCGCGTATACATTGCCGGATGCGGTCGAGAGCCGCATCGTTGCGGAAACGTGTTCGCAGTAGTCATGTTGCCAAACGGGAACCCCGTTGTCCCGCGCGACGAGACGGTTTCAAGCCCGCGCACGATTTCCGGCAAACCGTGCCGCCGCCCACCCCCCGTGCCCGTAGCCCGTAGGGGCAGGTTTCAAACCTGCCCCAACCGCTGCGGGCGCGTCATATCCCGTAGGGGCAGGTTTCAAACCTGCCCCTACCACTGGCATCGCACGGCGCAACCGTACCAGATAGGCAGTTGAAGGGTCGCGGAAAACACCGTTCAGGAATCGGCAATAATGACAAGGCTTTTCATGAACTGACAACGTCTGGCGGGGAAAAAGAATGGCGCGCCCGGCGCGACTTGAACGCGCGACACCCAACTCCGGAGGCTGGTGCTCTATCCAACTGAGCTACGGGCGCGTAGACGTGGGAAGTATAACACACCGCGCCCGCGCCAGTCGATTCTTCTTGGTCGTGTTTCTTGGTCGTGTCATCAACCATGCGTCT
>JAGMZX010000003.1:0-38272 GCA_018005585.1 Candidatus Hydrogenedentota bacterium
CACAGTATGTCCAGTTGCAGCGAGAGTACTTCAATGTGGGGCTGTCGTTTGAACTGTTCCTCCGCGCCTTTGGCGAACTGGATATCCTGCACGAGGACCAGGTCAAATACGACACGATGGGCGGCTATGACGTGCTGGTGCTGTTCGACGTCGAACTGCTTCCGCGCAAGGTGGCCGAGCACATTGCGGGCTTTGCGGCCCGCGGCGGCGTCGTCATCGCCGACTGCCTCCCGCAGCTCGACGAGAACCGCCGGCCGCTGGACGTTCTCGGGAGAACCTTTGGCGTCGAAAAGGGCGCAACCGGCCGTATTCCCCGCACTGGGAGCTGGGTGCCGTATCGGGACATGCCGCCAGAGTGGTTTTCCCGCCCCGGGAACGCGCCCGATGAGACGGTTTTCGAAACCGATGTCTTCAGGTCAGACAGCTGGACCGCAGATCCCGCGCAAGGCATGGGCGATTTCCTTGTTGTCAGTCCGCGTGAGAATTCCGTGACGGACGGCGAGGTCCTGGCGCGGCTGGAATCCGGGCGGCCCGCCGTGATACGGCGCGCGGTGGGAAAAGGCTGGGCGTATCTCTTGGGATTCTGCACGCAAGACACGTATTTCAATACCTGGCGGGATGAGAATACGGCACACCGCGAATCGTTGCGCGCGCTCTTTTCGGAATTGACCCGTGCTGCGGGCATACGCCCCCATGTCCGTTCGGCCAACCCCGATATTGAGGCATCGATCCGGGCCAACGAGAAGGAAGGTTTTCTGTTCGTGATCAATCATGAGGCGGCCGACCCGGAAACCTGCGTCGAACTGCGGGATCTCGCGTTTCCGATAGGCAGACTCGTCAATCTGGACGATGACGTCGATTGCCCGGCCGTACCCTTGCCGGATGGCCTGCGCATCGATGTCACTATCCCGCTCGGAGAAGCGCGTTTGTTTCACGTGCTGCCCGGATAGAACAGGTCAGCCGACGACTCTCAGCCGACAAGTCCGTTTTTGTTGTTGTGCCCTGCTTCTCGCCGTTGACCCGGTCTTGAAAACCGCGTCATGCGCCATTCATCATGTCTGGCAGAAACCTTCGTGCCGCGGGCGGGGAGAGAAGAAATGACGGGCGCAATGCTTTGTTGGGTGGCCGCAGCGATGCTGGGGTTGGGCCAGACGGAAACGCACTTCGAAGGGGCCCGGCACGTCTACGAACGCGGCCGGCCCTGCGAACTGCGTCTGAACGCAGCCGATGGCGCGCGCATGCGGTGCGACGTGTCGGGGTACTTTCCTCAGGACCTCGTGGCGTCAGGCGGCGGCGTCGCCTTTGCGATAGACACGGGCCAGTTGCGGCCCGGAGACTATCTAGTCCGCGCGCGCATCGAAAAGGACGGCCAGACTCCCGAAACGCTCGAGTTTCCGCTGACGATCGCGCCGCCGCACGACGCGGAGCGCATGCCCGTCTGGCGTTGGGGCGGCGGATACTCGGACGCGCCGTGGTGGACGCGCCGGGGCTTCACCGGGGCGTTTATCGGTATCGACGCGCCGCTGGAAACGGAGGACTCGCCCGCGTTCCGGAACATGCGCGCCGCGCTCGAAATGGCGGCGCGCTACGATTTCGAACTTGGATTCTATTTTCACCCGCTCATGTCCAAGCGGCTCATCAGCGAAGCGCCGGAAACACGCTGCCTCCTCCCGGACGGCGCCCGGGACCCAGACACCCCCTATCCGCTCGAGCCGAAGGTAATGGACTACGCACAGAGGGTGGCGGAATCGTGGATAGCCGCGTTCACGGATTACCCCGGACTTCGCCACGTCATGCTGAACTCTGAAATTCAGACGCCGTTCTGTCTTAACGATGCGGCGGTGCGCCTGGCCCAGGACGAACTGGGCATCAGCCTCAAGGAAATAGTCGTGAGCAAGTGGGGCCCGCGTGAAGCCGCGCCGGACGAGGTCCAGAACGGCATTATCGAGGACACGAACGCCCGTTACCGGCTTTTGCAGTGGTGGTGGCGGCGCGGTCATGGTACCGCGCCGGTAAACGAGGCGATGCACGCAATAGTGAAGGCGCACAATCCCGATCTTATCACATGGCATGAACCATACCGGCTCGCGCCCGTGCGCGGCTCCCACAAGGGCCTCGATTGCATCGCGACGTGGACCTACGGCTATCCCGATCTCAAGCGGCTGTGCTACACCACCTATTTGCAGGCGGCGGCGCGGCCGGAACAGCAATTAGTGCAGCAGGACATCACGCTGTTCGTCTATGGCCGCTACGTCATGCCCATCGACGCCACCACGGCGGATCTGTCGCGCGATTTCGCCGGAAAGGACCCTTATTTCACGGCAAGTCCGGACTACGCGCGTGAAGCGCTCTGGCTCGTGCTCTCGCAGCGGCCCGATATCCTCTGCTTTTACTCCGCCGGCGCGCTTTCGCCCGATAACCCGGCCAATGACCCCTACTACGCGTCGCCGGAGACCTTCGACGCCATCGGTCAGACCTGCGAAGAGGTCGTGAAACCCTACGGTCCGGCCATCCGCAAGTGCCGGCGGACGGCGCCCGCCGTCGCGGTTCTGATGTCGGCGGCCTCCACGTGGTTTCCGGATAGCCCGCGCCTGCCCGGCTATCCCAATGAGCAGACGCTGCCCTATGCGACGCTACTGATGATGAACCACGTTCCGTTCGACGCGCTGCTCGACGAGGACATTACCGAGGGCGCTCTGGACCGCTACGCCGTGCTTGTGATGCCAAAGGCGGACACGCTGACGCGCGGCATGTACGAGCAGATCACGGCCTTCGTCGAGCGAGGCGGCAAAGTCATCGCTGACGCTTCGCTCCGCGCAACGATTCCCAACGCGCGAATCACCAAGTTCGACTTCACACACCAATTGCGCATGGACGGCACGCGCCTCGCCAGCGGCGATGCGGTCACCGCCGAGGAAGACCGCGCGATCATGGAAGGCTATGCAAGGGAACTCGCGCCCTTGCTCGAGGACGTGTCGCGGCCTTGTGCCGCTGCAACACCGCGGGTGCTGACGAACACGCTGGAAGGCGGCCTTGCCCGTTACCACTTCTTCATCAACGACGACCGCACCTACGGCCCGCGCTTCGGCCAGTGGAAGCTGCATTTTGAGCTCGGGGCGCCTCAGACCGCGGAGGTTCATGTCGTGCTCGATGGTTGCCCCGCGCTTTATGACGTATTGCGCCGCGCTGCAATCGCCTATCGCACCGAAAACGGCGCGGCGTTCTTCCCCATTCGTCTGACTGCCGCGCGAGGCAAGATCATCGCGGCGCTACCGGAACCGATCAACCGCATCGTGGTTGAAGCGCCGTCCCATGCGAAGCGCGGCGATACTGTAACGATCACGTGCCAGGTGTTGGGCGACTCCGGGAACCCCATTCCGGCCGTATTGCCTCTGCAAATTGAAGTGCGCGACGCCGTGGGTCGGCGGATGGACCAGGCTTCGTTTGTGGCCGCGGAGAATGGCGTCCGCGAAACTTGTTTCACGCTTGCGCAGAACGACGCGGCTGGAACGTGGCGCGTCGAAGCGACGGACCTCATCGCGGGCAAGGTTGAGACGGCCTCCTTCGAGGTCCTTCCCTGACGCCGTGCGATAAAGTCGGCGCGCCCTGCACTGTCAGAGGACACCGGAGCAAGACGGTCATTATCACTCGCGCGGACTGCGCGAATCAGCGGCGTCGCCCGCGGGGGTACGGTCTATGCAAAAAAGAAGCGCCATGAGACTGGTGCTGGAAGGCCGGGTTCCTCCGTATGTCCCGTGGTCGTTCAAGTTCACACAGGAAGCCGCCACACTGCTCGCCGCGCATCTCGGCGCCGCCGACCTCGAAACGGCAGTGGACAATCACATCCTCCGCCTCGGCAGCGATGTGGGCTTCTTTGAGCGAACGGGTCCCCACCGGTACCGGGATGTCTTCGGTGTGGAATGGGACCGGTCCGTCGACAAGGACATCGGCATTGTCGTGGGTCAGGCGCTGCCCCGGCCCACGCTGGAAGGCTACCTCTTCCCCGACCCGCTTGACTGGCGGTTCTTCGCGGACATGGAGCGCCGAATTGCGGCGGCGCCGGATCGCTTCCGTGTTTTCGAAATCGGTTTTTCGCTTTTTGAGCGGGCGTGGACCCTGCGGGGCATGGACACGCTCATGACGGATTTCCTTGAGCATCCCGGCTTCGTGCACGAGTTGCTTGGGCGCATCGCGGACTACAACATCGCCCAGGCGCGGAAGGCGATGACGCACGAAATCGATGGCGTGTATTTCGGGGACGACTGGGGGCATCAGCGCGGCCTGATCTTGGGACCCGGCATCTGGCGCGAGTTTATCCTGCCTCAGTTGCGGCGCATGTATGGTGTGGTGCGGGACGCCGGCAAGTATGTTTTCATGCACTCCTGCGGCGACGTCGACGAACTCTTTGACGACCTCATCGATGCCGGTTTGAACTGTTTTAATCCGTTTCAGCCGGAAGTGATGGACGTCCACGCCCTGCTCGATCGGTACCGCGGCCGGCTGACGTTCTTCGGGGGCCTTTCCATGCAACGCACGCTTCCTTTCGGCACGGTGGAAGAAGTGCGCGCCGAATCGCGGCGGCTATTGCAGCACGGCGCCGCGGGAAGCTACGTCTTTTCGCCGTCCCACGCGGTAGAGGGCGATACCCCACTGGCGAACCTGCTGGCATTCATCGATGAAGCCAAGAGCCAGGAAGGCTGGAAGAGGCGGTGAGAGGTCAAGGGGACGAGCGCAAACACGAACAGAGGTAGAAGGACCTCGGCACGAAACAGTCTTCAAGCGCCAGGACGATGCCGGTCCGTCCGGTTATTCTCTTCTTGTGTGGCCGTGAACGGAAGGCAACACTTGGGCTTGGTGTTGCCCGCCGCCGTGGCGGCGCGTTTCGGCTATTTCCTGTGCAAGACCCGTGCGGTGAAGGTAGCGGCAAGGAGACCGCACAAGACGGCCAGACCCGCGGCGCTGCTCACCGGCAGGAACGGGACCACGGTGACCACGGCCACGAACTCCGCGTCCGCCTTGCTCCCGTCGTCATAGGCGCAGCGGTAGACGCCGGAATCGCCCTCCTCGAGCATTACAATGCGCAAGGCGCGCCCCGTGGCACCGGTTATGCGTCCGTCTCCCGCTGGGATAGGCAGGTCGTTGCGCGTCCACACGAACGTGCTGTCGGGCGCGACCGGGCAGGGCACGTACAAGCACATGTTTTCACCGGTCTCATACTGCCCGGTGTAGGACCGGTGGCAGTCCGGAACCTGTCCGCAATCTTCCCCCTCCCCCTCCCCCTCGCCTTCCCCCTCGCCTTCCCCTTCAGAGGGCGTAATGAGGGCGCTGAGCAGTTCCGCTTCCGTAAGCGCGCCGTTGCTGTTCACGTCGAAGAGGTTCAACAGTGCCTGCGAGAAGCCCAGTGGGCGCCGTTTCGCTTCCGTGAGCGTCAGGTCGCCGCTCACATCGCCGTCCAGCGATGCAAACTCGTCCAGCAGATGTGCGGCGACTGCGGACTTGACCTCGGCCTTGCTCAATTCGCCGTCGTCATCCAGGTCCAGGGCGTCGTGGACCGCTTCGGCGAGGCTCGGCATCTTTTCCTGCGCTTCCGCGAGTGTCAGCGCCCCGTCGCTGTTCGCATCGTACATATCGAAGTCCCACAGCAACTCCTCGGGCACGTATTCGGGGTTTCCGGGCACGCTGCCGGGGTCCAGCGCCGCCGTGAGATAACTCTCTTTTTGGCCTGCCCGCGCGCACCCGTGATATTCGGTGCGGTTGCGGAATCCGTCCGCATCGGCATCCCCATACCAGGAGAAGAACTGCTCCGGCCGCTGGTAGTTGAACATGTTCGGCGGCGTAATATCCACGGGGAAGTCATCCTGACCCGCGATGAACGAGAGCAACAGCACGGGCAACAACACGGAATCGATGTCGCCCAGCGTCATGAACCCGGCCATGACCGTATCCATGCCGGGCAGGACCTGCGCGGCGAGCCCGTTCTCACCGCCAAGGTCCGTTTGCATCTGCGCGAGGTTATAGGTCCAGTAGTTCACGGCCGCGTCATGCGAAATGCCGCCGCGGGAAGTGAAGTCGATTGCCGGATTGTCGAGACAAGCCTTAATCAATCCGAACTCGCAGCTTTCGAGCATCGTATTGCCGCGAATGACCAGGTCCTGGAGATCAATATCGCCGCCGTTCGCGTCGCACAACGCCGGATGAAAACTGAAGCCGCCCAGTTCCTCCAGGTAAGGCGTCGAAACGAGGTCCAGAAAGCTGAGCGCGCCGTCAAAATCATCGTCGGCGGGATCCAGGATCGGCTCATAGGCGAACGGGCCATTGTGCGTGAAGTCGCCGTTGCCAAATCCCGCGCCCGTGCCCGGCCCGCCCAGCGGATGCCCGTCGCCGTCGGCGATGGTGTCATTGTCGATCAGGCTCAAATGCGTCGTTTCCGGCGCCGATGCGGCCGTCACGGTCACGGAATACACGGCGCCGGAGCCCGATACGTTCAAAACGGCCAGGGCCGGGCCGCCTTCTCCCTCGGCCGCGAGGAAATCACTCGCGTCCACCCCCGTCACCGGCTGGCTGAACGTTACTTGAAAGATCATCTCTCCCGCCTTTCCCGATGCGGGCGTCATCTCGACCGCGCGCGGCCAGGAGAGCCATTCGGCGACAAATTCGTCCAGGCAGCGGCGCACTATCAAATCGTAGCCGTCCTCCGTGAGGTGAATGTCCCCATCGATGAGGGCTTCGGCGGGGACGAGGTACCGGGGATCGCCCCCCGGCCAGGGGTCGTAGCCCGGGTAATCGCCGGGATACGGCACTGTGAACGGTGGCAACGCGGGCAGCGTGCCGCCCAGTCCGTCCGGCACCTCCGGGACACCGTAGTGATACTGCATCAAACCGAAATTTTGAATGTAGAAGACCCGGTCACGCGTCTCCGCGACCGCGCGTTTATGCAATTCCAGACGCGTAAAGGCGCGCTGGCCCGCCTCAATTGAGCAGTCATCTCTCTGCCGTCCACTATACGTGTAGCCGTAAATGACGATTTTGATGTCGGGGCGTATGGCGAGCACAAAATCCGCCACCTGCGCCACGTTCGCCTCGATAGCCTCAAAAAGGGCCTCTTCCTGCGCCAGCGTCATGGAGGGCACCCATCTCGGAAGACCGTCCATCCCGCGCAAGAAATCATTGCCCCCCAGGCTGATGGCCACCACGTCCAGCGTGGGATGGTTCAGGAGTTCCTGTTCGACCAGCGGCAGGCCAGTCACGACGTAATCATCTGTCGTGGCGCCCATAATCGCTGTGCGGTAGCCCACCTGCCGGTAATGCTCCAGACCGGGATAATCCTGCAGGGCCTTATCGAAGGACTTCAGAGCCTGTGGAAAGCCCGCCCAACTGTCGCCTACCAATAATATGCGCGGGATGGGCGCGCCAGGCACATAACCTTCGGCAGCGGCAAGCGGGGGGACCAAGGCCAGTGAAGTGCCGAGAAGGACCAGACACGTGAACCGCGAACGCATACAAGAACCTCCTTGAAGGCAGATTAGGAGACAGTGTGGCCATTGCTAACGAATTCACTATAACCAGGAAATCCAATGAATTCAAACCTCCCTGGGTACAATGGGCCGGGTTCACCCCATTTTTTCTTGGCTTGGATGCACGATTTCCAGGCCGCTCGAGATCATACGGTTTTCTGCCAACGAGGGTCCCGACAAGTGCCACGTAATGACCTGCGCCCCTTCCTTCGTGGCCTGGTGCGGGGGGGTATCCGCGCGTGGCGAAGACCCGGGCCACGGGGAATTTGACACTGCGATACGCGGCAGGGCATACTATAGGAAATGTAATCGCCGCTGATGAGTAGCAGGCCGACCTCAGTCTTGTCGTTCTTTCTACGCAGAATCACCTCTCAGTACGGATACTCACCTGTGTGTTGTTTCCCACTTGGCCGGTGTGCAGCGGGCAACCCGCGATCCTGACCGAATACCGGCGGAACGTTGTAGGGAAACTATTCTCATGTCGTTTGAAACTCTGTCTATTGATCCGCGCTGTCTCAAGACGCTGAAGTCACAGCGCATCACCGAACCGACGCCAATTCAGGCGCGGGCCATCCCGCTCGCGCTGGAAGGGCGCGACCTGGCGGCCGTCGCGCAGACGGGCACGGGCAAGACGCTGGCGTTCGCGCTGCCGTCGCTGGCACGTCTTGCGCAGGCGCCCGCGGGCCGCAACAGCATGCTCGTGCTCACGCCGACGCGCGAACTGGCCGTGCAGATCCGGACGGTTATCGAGCCGCTGGCGCATTCGATTGGGCTGCGTACGGCGTGCATTTACGGCGGCGTCGGTTTCGGAGCGCAGGCAGATGCGCTGCGCCGCGGCTGTAACATCATCGTGGCGACACCGGGCCGCCTACTCGACCATATGTCGCGTGGGGGCGTGAACTTCCGCGATCTGCGCATCCTCGTCCTCGACGAGGCGGACCGCATGCTGGACATGGGGTTTCTGCCGGACATCCGGCGCATCCTCGCGAAATTGCCCGCCGAGCGGCAGACGCTGATGTTCTCAGCGACCTTCCCTCGCGAGATCGCGCGGCTGGCCGCGGACATGCAGCGCAACGCGGCACGCATCGAGGTCGGAGCCATCGCGAAACCCGTCGAGACCGTGCGGCAGCACATATACACGGTGGCGCAAATGGGCAAGACGCCTCTGCTCTCGACGTTGCTGCGCGGTAATGGCGTGCGCTCCGCTCTGGTGTTTCTGCGCACGAAGCACCGCACGGACCGCGTGGCGCGTTCGCTGCACAAGGAGGGATTCAAGGTGCAGTCGATCCACGGAAACCGGTCTCAGAGTCAGCGCCAGCAGGCGCTGGACGGGTTCCGCAAGGGCCGCTACAACGTGCTCGTGGCAACGGACATCGCCGCGCGCGGGCTGGACATCAAGGGCGTCAGCCACGTCATCAATTACGATGTGCCAAACAACCCCGAAGAGTATATCCACCGTATCGGCCGCACGGCGCGCGCGAGCGAGACGGGCGACGCTATCACGTTCGTGAGCCCTGACGAGTGTGTTGCGCTTGGCAACATCGAGAGCGCGCTGGGCGTGAACCTGCCGCGGGTGCAGTGGGAAGGCGCCGTGCCGGTGGTGTCGGTCTTTCAGAAGGCGAAGGCGCTGCAAGCTCCCGGCCGGAATGGCCAGGCGCAGCGCAAGCGGCGCTTCTTCCGGCGGCGGTAGTCATTCAGAATTGCGCGGACGATACCCCCGTGCCGCGCGGCTCTGCGCGCTTTCTCATCAGTCGCTTTTCAGGATCTGCATCCCGATCGCGAGCGCGCGCACGACCGGCGCCTCCTGACTGGGATATCGCATGAAATCGGCGTGACCGTCCAGGTACAGGACGTTTGCGCCGCCTGGGACATGATTGAAATCAGCCGCCTCGGCCGAAACGACGTCGAACATCACAAAGAGGCTGCTCTGCGCCTTTGCCGCGGCCGCCGGGTTATTGATGTCCGAGATCATAAACCGCTCGATGCCTTCGCGAAGGCGGTACACCGTGTCGCCGCCGCCATTTCCGTGCCCTGCGAGGCGCGGAGTTGTGGTATCGCGGTCGAGGACTGGCATCGGGCCGAGAACGAAATCCGTGATGTCCGGGTTGGTGATGTGGTTTATCATTTCGGGCGACGTGTAGATGGCAAGCCACTGCTCGACGAATTGCACCGGGATCTGTTCATGTTCCGGAATGACGAGATCCGGCTGAATCGCCAGAAACAGAGGCCGGTACGCCTCGACGTCGACCATGCAGAAATCGTACGCGCCGCAGCGGTCATAGGCGAAGCCGAGATAGACGTATGAGTCATCAGCGCGCCACCAGCGATTGTGCAAACCCTGGGGCCAGCGATCGATCAGAATGGACTGTCCCAGGCGTTCCGGCGCAAACAGAGCGTCGTCGCCGTTCGCGGCGTCGTAATACATCTGCTTGAGCGTGTGACTGGCGCTCGAGGGACACACGTAAAGCGCGGGGTCATTGATGTATTCCGGAAAGACGCCGGGGATATAGGGAAGCGTAATGAGACCCGCCGACCCGGGCCGGTAATGTTGTATCGGCGGCCACAGTTCTCCGGGCGCCTCATTCGCGTACATCTTCAGAGCGAGCCCCCACTCCTTGAGATTGTTCGCGCAACTGGCGCGGCGCGCGGCCTCGCGCGCGGGCCAGCGCCGGCAACAGAATCGCCGCCAGGATGCCGATGATCGCAATGACCACCAGCAGTTCAATCAGCGTGAAGCCTTGCTTCCCCCGCATGACCGGTCCTCGCCTTCGCCGGATTGCTCGCTCCGGCCTCCTTGATATAGCGCTGCCCGCTGCCTCGCTCACTCAGGCGTTGCCCTCATTATACAGCACGTACAGCCCGTCCTTGCCCGGAACGACGATATCGAGCCTGCCCAACCCACGCAAATCAGCCAGGGTGGAAAAATTGCCGCACCCGGTGGTTTCGCGCGCCTCGCCATAGATGACGACCTGCTTGGCGAAGCCTTCGCCCGTCCATTTGAAATAATAGATGCCATAGGGATCGAAGGCGCCGGGGTCGCCGTCACAATGGGCCCGGTAGCGTTTTCCCGTTATGAGTTCCGGCCGCCCGTCGCCGTCGATGTCTGCCCAGTGCATGTCGTGATACTGCGAATTGAACGGGTCGATCGGATGACGAACCCATTCGCGCCAGCCTTCGCCTCTGCGCCGCTGCTCAACCCACTCCAGCCCGTACTCATGACCGCCGCCCACAATCAGGTCGTTTATGCCGTCGCCGTTTACATCGGCCACCAGAATGGGCACGCTTGACGATGGAAAAAGCTTGAACTCGGGATGCCAAATCCATTTGCCGGCCCAGGGATCCGCGGGCGCTTCGAGCCAGCCGTGGTTCAGAACCAGGTCGATGCGCCCGTTGCCCGCAACGTCGCCCGCGCCCAGCCCGTGCCCCTGCGGGCCGTCGAAAACCCGGTGTGCGGTGAATTGCCCCGTGCCCTTGCGCCGCGCATCGACAACAAGCTTGTAGACGACGAGGGGGCCGTTGGGCGTATTCGGAATGACTTCAGGGACTCCGTCGCCATCGAGGTCCCACGCGCGCGTGGTTTCGATGTTGCCCGTCTCGGCGATCACATGCTCCGGCCATTCCTTTTCCGGGTCGCCCGGGTTCTCGCGCCAGCGCAGCGTGTTGCCCCACCAGCCGCCGGTGACGAAATCGGTGAACCCGTCGCCGTTGACGTCGAACGGAATCGTCGAAAAGTCATCATAGTACTCGTCGTGAGCAGCGACAGCGCCAATTTTGTGCTTCTTCTTGAAATCCGGGCCTTCATACCACCACGTCCCGGACACAATATCGGGAATGCCGTCATTATTTACATCGAAGACTCCTGCCGATTCGTAACGTTCATCGGCGATCAGCACTTTGCGAAACCGCAGCGGCATAAGGAGCGCCTCCCATGTTGGACACCCATCAAGAGCCTACATGCACCGCCCTGACATTACAAGACCGGGGCGGATCTTGTGATAGAATAGGCTCACGTATTGAAAGGGACGCCATGCGAAATGCTCATGTTGCGGGGGTGGTCTTTTTGTTATACACGGGGGTTGCCGCCGCCTGGGGCCCCGCCACGCACATGTACATCGCACAGTGCGTTGCCGAAAGCCAGCACGATGACATACTCTTCGGGGCGGCGTTGCCCGACCTCAACGCGACGCTGTCGAGCCAGCCCCAGATTGCGAGTGCGCTCAACAGGCTGACCCACTTCGAGGCGGACCTGCTGCCGCCCTCGTATCTGGCCATCGGCATGGTCACTCACAATGGCGACTGGGGCGCCGATTACTACGCGCATATTTTCTTCCATCCGGAAGACCCGGATTCCGCTACCACGTACTCGTCACTCAAGATTTCGGAATTCCGCAGCGTTCTGGGCGTCACGTCCGGTCAGGCGGAAGACCTGCTCGAAATGACCATGGACTACCTGGTCCGGATGGACAACGGACCGCAAGTCGGCAATTGGATTGTGCGCAGCGCGCGCGCCTTCGGCCCGCATCAGGAACAGATGATGGTGGACGCTTTCGCGCAACCACTCTCGGACCGCGTGCCCGGCCTTGCGCTCGAGGACGCCGAGAGCAACATCCGTACCGCCTGTGCGGCGTTCAAGTTCCTGACGGATACCTTCGGCATTCAGTTACAGCGTGAGGATGAAGACATCGCGTCCGCCATCCCGCCGCTGCTTGCGCGATACATGCACATCGACGAAGAAACCGCAGCCACCTATTTCGAATATGCCGTGGCCGCCTGTCAAGAGGACCATCAAGCGGAATTGGACCGGATCTGCGCGAACATTCGCAGCCGGTTCGCGGATATGCCCGAGTACGAAATGCCCCTCGGCCCTGGCGCGGCCATTCTGGTTGCGGTCTTGTTATTGGCCTGCGCGGCGCGCAAATTGCGGCGCAATTCGGGCCGGCACGCGTGAAAACACGGTTCACCCGTTTCTATCTGTTGTGTGTGGTCATGGGGGTCCTCGTATCGCAGGCCGTCGCTGAGCCGCGCGTCGATGCGGTCTTGGATGTCGCGCCGGTCTGGCCGGGCCATCCCGTCGGCTTCTGCCTGCTCACGCGGCCACCTTACCAGTTCGTGGGATTCTACGACGCGGAACGCCGTATGACCGTGGCGCAACGCAAGCTGGACGACACGGCATGGCAATTCACGATATTGGATGAGCAAACCGGCTGGGACAGCCACAACTACGTGACCATCGCGCTGGACGCCCAAGGTTTTCTGCATCTCTGCGGTAACATGCATTGCGTCCCGCTCGTTTATTTCCGAAGCGCGAAACCTTTCGACGCGGCGTCGCTTCTGCGCGTTCCCGCAATGACTGAAAGTGAAGAACAGCAGGTCACCTATCCAAGGTTCCTCGAAGGCCCGAAAGGCGAACTGGTCTTCACATACCGCGACGGCCGCAGCGGCTCCGGCAATCAAATCTTCAATTCCTATCACATCGAGACAAAGACGTGGCGGCGTTTGCTCGACAAACCGCTGACGGACGGCGAGGGCGCCCGCAACGCCTACTTCCAGGGCCCTGTCCCCGGTCCCGATGGTTATTTCCATCTTTGCTGGGTGTGGCGCGAATCCCCGGACTGCGCCACCAATCACGACCTGTCTTACGCGCGCAGCAAGGACCTGGTCCATTGGGAACACAGCGACGGTACGGCGTACACACTGCCAATCACGCTGGCAACCGCCGAGGTGGTCGACCCCGTTCCTGCCGGCGGCGGCATGATCAACGGTAACGCGAAACTGGGATTCGATGCGCGTGGGAGCGTGGTGATCGGTTACCACAAACATGATGAACGAGGGTACACGCAAGCCTATGTGGCGCGGCGTGAAGTGGACGGCTGGCACCACGTCGTGGTCAGCGACTGGCAATATCACTGGGATTTCAGCGGCGGCGGGAGCATCCCCTTCGACATTCGCATAGGCGCGCCCAAGACCGCGGAAGACGGCGGCCTCGTACTGCCGTTTAGCCATAAGCAGTTCGGATCGGGCCGCGTGCGTGTCGATTCCGAAACCCTGCGGCGCATCGAGGTGCTGGGGCCGGAAGAGTCCCGCATTCCGAAGGGCTTGAGCCGTGCGCAATCGACCTTTCCCGGCGTGGAAGTGCGTTTTGAAGAGGATTCCGGTCGCGCGGAAACCGGGAACATTTCGTACTGCCTCCGCTGGGAGACTCTCGGGCCGAACCGCGACCGGCCCCGCGACCCGCCTTGGCCCGAGCCGACAATGCTGCGATTGTATCGTTTGGCACAGTGAGCGGCGCCGCGCGCCGGGACACGTGCATCGGAATCTCGAACCCAGGCAGAGAGTGGCTTATACTCTCCCCCTCTGGAGCATGTGGTGTCTTCACTCCAATCGATGCACCCTGGAGAAGTGTAATGTCGGATTTGCCGGGCGAGCCGAGACGACGAGCCGCGTTGTCCCTGTTGGGCCTGATCGTGCTGCTCGGGCTCGCCCTGCGCATACCGGGGCTGGGATATAGTATTTCGCCGGATGAGGCCTATTCCCTCGAGTGCATCGTGCGCAGGGGTCTGCGTGCGGTCTTCCTGGGACCTTACGTGAGCGGCAATCACCTCTTCAGCTCCTTCACAGGTTGGATAGCCTTCTCTATCTTCGGCGACGAGGACTGGGTCATTCAGTTGCCGCCCCTCTTCTTCGGCCTTGCGACCATACCGCTCATTTATGCGGTCGGCGCCGCGCTTCTTCGCGACCGGCGCGTCGGGATTGCCGCGGCTTTGCTCCTGGCCTGCGCGCCTTATCACATCGCTTATTCAACGAATTTCCGTGGCTATGTGGCCGAAATGTTCTTCGCGCTGGCAGCGCTGTACTTTCTCTACAGAAGCCTCCAAGCCCCCAGACTCCCGCGTCTGATCGGTTTATGCCTGACAGCCGCCCTGATGGCCCTCAGCCAAGTGTCTTCCTTGCTGGTCGGCGCCGCATTTAGCATTGCAGTCGGCGTGATCCTCGTCTGGGCACTGGTCCGGAAACGCTGGACGGGGCCCGCAAGCGTGTCGGCGGCCCTCCTTTCGGGAGTTTCAGGCGGCGTCGCGCTGGCGCTCGTCGACATCGCCTATTCGCCGGTTTTCTCGCTGCACCGCGGCGTACTGAAGCGCGTGTTCGACGGCCAATGGTCCAAGGACATGCTAGGTTTTCTTGCGGGCGCCGAACATCAGGAATGGCACGCCTTTGACCGATACACGGAGACTATTACCGGCCTCACCGGGCCATGGTTCTGGGTCGCGACAGCCTTCGCGGCGGCGGGTCTGGCGGTCTGCCTGCTGCGCGGGCGCTGGGGATCCGCAGTATGCGGGGTGGCCGCAGGGGCGCCGATTGCCGTGGTGTACGCCCTCGGGATTAAGACAGAACCCCGCTATCTGATGGTCTTAATGCCGGTCTTTCTGCTCGCATTGGCCGCGGGAATCGTTGTGTTGGGTATGACTGTGCGCTTCTTGTGCGAGCGCGTCCTGCGCCTGCCCTCGCGGTTGGCTTATGCCAGCGCGTGGACGTGTTTCCTGGGCGCGACCGCCGTTTTCTGCATGGCAACGGCCCCGCTGTACCTGCGCGAATTCCCGCGCGGCGCTCCCAAACTGGCCTGCGTGTCGATGGACACCAAACCGGCTGCGCGATTCCTTGCCGAGGCCGCCCGCGACAACGATATTATGATGTACCACCGCAAACAGACATGGCCGATCGAGCTTTACCTGAATCGTTATGTTATGCCCAAGCTGCAGCCCGTGATCCCGCTTCCCGCCCAAGTGCGCCTGTGGTACTTGTGCGGGCCGGGCAACGAGGAGCATGTCAAGCGGCTGCGTGTGCGCTATCCAGTGGAACTGGCGGCGAGTTTTCACAATTACTTCGTGTACGCCGCCGATATTTCCACGCAGGCGCTGCGCAGCGTTGCGCTGCCGCCGCTGCAATTGAACCTGCACGGAGCAGGCAATAATTGGTTGTCTCCCTGGACCATGACCGGCATGGCCGACAGCATGAGCCTCTTCGTCGGCGTGGATGCCGACAAGCCCGACACGCCGGTCCTGCAAGTGTCCGGCGCCGTACCCGAAGTATCATGGGAATTCCTCACCCCGGCCACACCTTGCGGACCCGATGCGCCGGTGGTTTTCCGCGTGGAGGCGGATGCGGAATTCGAGATGCACACGACCGTCGCACTGTTGCAGTTCTTCGACGCTTCGGGAAGCTTCATCGAGGAGCATACGGCGCCCGTGCCCTGCGGGAATGTGCCGCCAAGACCCACAACCTGGCGTCAATTTCACGTAGCGACGTTAACGCCCGAAAACGCCGCATCTCTGGCGGCAGGCATCCGCATCGCGCCGTTGACCCGCCCTGGTCGGAGAGCGGCGTTCCGCAATTTTGCGTTGTGGACCGAGGTCCCACAACCATCGCGCGTTCCATAGCGCACCGGGAGACCGTCCATCGTGCCGCGATTACACCTCAGGTTGCCGAAACTGAGGACCTGTGCGCTCTTGTTTGTGTCCTGGTGCGTGATTCCCTTGTTTGCGCTGGTTGCGGTCGAGCTGATGCTGCGCGCCGCGGGCTACGGACGTTCAACCAAGCCCTTCCAGATCGCGCGCATCGACGGCAACGAATACGCCGCGGTCAACATGAATTTCTTCGAGCAATTCATCCCCATGTGGCCGAACCGACTCCGCACAGAGCCTTATGATGTGGTGATCCCCGTGCGCAAGAGCACCAACACGTATCGCGTGGCCGTTTTCGGCGGCTCCGCGGCGCTCGGTTACCTCACGCCTGAGTTTGGATTCTGGCGGCACCTGTACACGGTTCTCGAGGCCAAGTACCCGGATGCGAACATCGAGGTATACTGCCTGGCCTGGAATGGCATGAATTCGCATGTTATGCGGCTCATGGCGCAGGCCTGCACCTTCCTCGATTTCGATCTCTTCGTGGTGTACATGGGCAACAACGAGTTCAAGGGCACGCTCGCGCTGATCTACGACCTGGATTCGCCCTGGTCCAAGCCGATGCTGGTCAACGTGTACGCCTATCTGTCCAACCTCCGCCTGGTGCAACTCGTAAGCAAGGGCCGCGCGGTCTGGGCGGGCCGCCCTGACACCCTGCAGGACTGGATCGCGCACGCGGCCTGCTCCTCGTTGCAGGACCCCCGTCTGGAGAGCGTTTATCGCGCGTACGAATACAACGTCGAACGCATCTGCGAAGCGGCGCGACGCTCGGGAACGACTGTGCTGTTGTGTTCCGTGGCATCCAACCTGCGCTCTTGGCCTCCCACGGGCTCCGAACATGCGCCAGAGATGACCGGCGAGGCCACTCAGGCATGGGACGCGCACTTCGAGGCCGGCAAAACGCACGAAGCGGCGCAAGAATATGCCGAGGCCGTCGCGGCGTATGAACGCGCCGCAAGCATCGACGATGAGTTTGCCGAACTGCAATTCCGTCTTGGAACCTGCAAGTGGGCATTGGGCCGCTATGAAGAGGCTGGGGAACATTTTCGTCTTGCCCACGAACAAGACCTGGCGCTGATCCGGGCGAATGGCCGTATCAACAGCATCTTGCGCGACATCGCGCTCCGCCGCAAGGACGATGGCGTCCTCTTCGCGGACACCGTTGCCGCGCTCGCGGACGCAAGTCCCCACGGCGTTCCCGGAGAAGAGATGTTCGACGACTTTGTACACCTGACGTTTGAGGGCAACTACCACTTGGCGCGAGCCGTGTATGAGAGAATTGGGCCGGAAATGCCGGAGTGGCTGAAGCCGTTGCGCGTCGGCGGAGACGCCGCCCCAAGCATCGAGGAATGCCGCCGTCGTATGGCCATGACTGCCGTGGAAGACCGTTCACTGGTGGAGAACAGCCAGTCGCTCGCAGGTTTTCAACAGTCTCGACAATTGCAGGTGCGGCTACAGGACATGAAAACGGCATTGGACCATGAGCTTGAGGGGAAGGATGCGCACCGCATGACGGCCCAGGCCTGTAAAGCAGCGCTCGCGATCAACCCTGATGAATACTTTGTGCGCAGGCGTTATATCCAGTCACTGATCACTTTTGCCGACAGTCCAACCGTAGAAGGAGAAGCACAAACGGTTCTTGACCTGTATCCACACCAATGGGGCGCACGATATGACTTCATTCGCGCGTTGGAACGTGCAGGAAAGTCTGAAGAAGCCCGGCGTCAGGCTACGGCGCTGACCGAGATTTTCCCCTTCCATGCGGAATCCTACTTCGCGCTCGGCGAGTTACTCGTCCGGGGCCAGTTCTATGAAGACGCGCTCGCAGCCTACCGGAAGGCGGCCTCACTGAAACGGGTCAACGACCTCGCCCGCGTCGCAGAGGCAACGGTGCTTGAAGAACTTGGAGACACGGACGGCGCCATCCGCGCATTCACGAGCGCGGCAGCAGTAGGCCCGGAATCGCCCACGGTGTACACGCAACTCGATGAAGCCTTACGCAAGTATCGTACCCCGCCGGACCGCATCGCCGTTTGGACGGAAGTCGCGCGCGCGCAGCCGCGCGTGTTCGCCCCGGCGTTCCGGCTGGCGCAGGCCTGCGAAGAAGCCGGGCAGTTCATCGAGGCCGTGGCTGCTTTTCGCAAATCTGTAGGCCTCCAGCCGGATTTGGACGCGCGGCTGGGCTTGGCGCGTTGTCTGATTCAGGCAAAAGACAGTAACGGGGCCATACCCGTGCTGCGCGACATCCTCAAGGCGCAACCCGGTCAAGAAGAAGCAAGCGTCCTGCTAATAAGCGCTTTGCAGCAATCCGGCGACATTGAGGCGGCCCATGAAGAAGCACGGAATTTCCAGGCGTCCGGCGGCAAGCTGCCGCAGTCGCTACAGGAACAACTCTCAGGCGTTGCGGAGGCAGGGACGTAATCCAAGCGTCTGCGGTCATACCTGAGGGCACTAAGCTGACGGAGTATCCGGCTCGTCAAACGCAATTTCGATCCGGGCTCTCTCGTCTTTCCACTCGAATTCACAAATGTAGACGCCCTCGTCAATCCGCGGCAAATACGGGGTGGTCATTACGCCAATCTCGCGTCTGGCCAGGACCACCTCCCCGTCCTCGTCCGCAATGCGCAGGAAGAAGGGGCGAATGCGCTTGCCAGACTCGCTGTCCACCAGGTCAAGCATGAGGCCGGTTCGCGAACCGGAAACCACGGTCAAGGCCCTGACGGCCGCGTGGTTCAGTTTCCGCTCGATCCCTCCCACCGGCGGCAGTCTCATGGCGTCGCCCCGGTCGCGAAGCGCGCGGACTACCAGTACTGGTTCGAGCTTGCAGGAGATATCCGAGACGCCCATCGCGCAGGTAAGCAGTCTGCCGGCCAGCGAGAACGTTGCATGGGCGTCGGCGCGCCGTTTCAGCCGCCGCGTCCCTTCCCGGATGGCGTCCGTAAAGAGCGGCCTCAGGTACGCAAAATGCGCGGCTGTCTCCTCGGGCGTCCAGTCCGGCAACCCGTTGAGCGACCTCTCTTCTCGAATCATGGGCACACCTCACTATCGAGTCGGCGCCTATTAAGGGTCGAGCTCATTCTCCAATTTCTTTCGTATGCGGGTCAACGCCACGTCGACCGCATTGCGGGTCTTGCCCAAGGATCGGGCAATGTCATCGATGCTCCTGCCTTCATTAAAACATTGTCGCGCTATCTCCCGTTGTTCTGTCGTGGGCAGTGCTTCAATGGCCGCCTCCACCTCGCTCACCGTGACCGCGTAATGCTGCTTACCGTCCTGGGCAAGCCTGCGGTCACTGAGTCTGACTTGTGCTATCGAGATGAATCGGGCCTTATGCCTGCGTCTGACGGCCTTCCTCGCAACGGAGATGGCAATCTTGCGGACCATGCCAATAAGATAACCCGGCCATGGGCGTTTGAGCGCGTACTGGGGACGTCTATTCCACAGTTTGGCAAGCGCCGTCCAGGACTGCTCGATGATATCCAGAATCTCTTCGCTTTGCCCGGTTCGGGCGCAGTGGACGGCCTCCTTTTTCACCTCGTGCACCGCCAGCGTGAAGAATCTGTCTTCCGCGTGGCTGTCGCCGACGTAGGCCCGCCTCAGCAACTCGCGCATGTCTTCTTCTTGATACACACCATCCCCTTCCGTACACGCACAGGTGGACCGAAACCGCTCGAAGTCCCGTGGAGACGCCCTTCCCCGGTTATGGACGCAGACGACAGGGCGTGGCGCAGACGGTTCCCTTCCGCAACTCCGGGCGCTATACTACCCGGAAGCGGGGCCGCGCTCAATCTGGGGACTGCGCGCAGGCAATGCGGGGAACCGTCGTCTGGAGGATGAAAGATGGGGCCGCGCCGGGGCGACTAAGATTGCGTGTTTGGGTGAAGAACGCTCGACGGACGGCGGAGGGCCGGCATGGACGCGCGATTCATCGTCATACAGGAACTGCTCGAGGCGCTCGAACAGGTGAAGGGGCGCGCCGCAGTCGGACTGCATTGTCTGCATTGGATGCCCAGTTCCGGCACCTCAGGGCACGTGATTTCAGCCCGCGGTTTCACCTATGCCGGAGACCAGCAGTACCGACGGGACCCGCCTCCCCGGAAAGGGCCTCACACGGACAATAGCAGGAAACCCTCAGGCCAGCGTGACGGTGCGTTGCGCGAGGGCGAGCATGGCGCTTTCGAGGTGTGCAGCCCGGTGGACGGGAGCCTGTTTCTGTTCAGCCTCGGGTGCGGCGGTACCTGTTCGTGTATTGTGCCTTCCAAGGCCTACCCCGACAACCGCGTCTGCCGCGGCGAACCCCGGTGGTTTCCGGCGCGCGAGCTTCTCGAGGAGGACGCGCTCGCTGAGGGAGACTGGCTGGTAAGAGGGCCTGCGACCGCCGTTACGGGTCACCTGGAATATCTCCTGGCGATTGTCACGCGGGAACCGGTGCGCCTGAGGCTCTGCGACCTGCATGACGGCCTGGTGGAAGACCCGGAGGCTGCGCAAGAGGGCGCGCGCTCCGTGGATGGGGAACTGGCATGCGAATTGCTCACCCCTGCATTGTTCTCGTTGCCTGCGCATTCCTGGGAGTACGGACTGCTCGCGATGGAGGTCCTGGGACATGCGGGCCGGGAATCATGAAAAAAGAACAAGCGACAGTGTGACCCTGGAAACACGTTTCCGGCCGCGGGTGAAAGCAAACGCATCGGAAACAATCGCGAGGGAAGACAACAGATGAGACTTGTAGTGCAGGACATAGACCCGGCGCCGATGGTGCAGTGCGCAGCCAAGACCGCGGGGCGCAAGCCTGCGGCATCGGTTACGGTGAAGGTCTATCCCGTGGAGATAGGCTTGTTGCAGAAGGATGGCCGCTGGCGCGTTGTGACCGATGAGGTCATCCAGTCTGTGACGCTGGAGTCACAGGACACGCTCCTTTGCGTCCCGCGCGAGGCCGAAATACTGCTGCACTGCACGGAATTTGCGTTTGCCAACTCGGAGCGCCCGTGTGGCGATATGGAACTCTGGGCGCCGGTCCGGTTTCTCGGAACAATCTCCGAATGCACAACGCTGCTGAGCCGCTTGGAGGCTGCCGATGAGACGTCGCTGCTGCGCGCGCTTGCCTGCGGTTTGCTGCGGGCGCTCGAAGGTCCCTTGACCGCCCGTCTCGGAACACTGGATTATGCGCGACAGGCCGAAACGCGGATTACCGCCGCGTTGAGCGAGGTTCTGACCGCCGACGAGGTAGTGTGCGGCCTGAAGCGGCATGCAGGGCTGGTGTTTGTGGAGCCGCCCCGCGTCCGTCGCGTCCAGGAGCCGTGGTTGGACCTGGCTTACCTTAAAGAGCGGGAACGTGCCCGAAAATCAAGGCCTGAGCGGTGGGAACCGGCATTGCCGCTCAACGGCGCACATCAGGCAGGCCCCAGCGCGGACAACGCGCGCACAAATGCCCTGATCGAGACCCTGCTAAGCAAGAGCAGCCTGCTCGAAGCAAGACTGGATAGCGCCCTGCGGCAGTTGCAGGAATGGAAGGTTTCCGGCGGCAGCGGCGCGGACGGATTTGCACTTTCCGCCGTGTGGCGCGCATACAACGAAAACGGCAGCCGCATCCTGCCCATCCTAGGCCATGTCTCGACGCTGCCTTCGGGCACGCTGCTCGACGTGGCCGTTCTTGTCAATCGGGACGCCTACGTCTATGTCGTGGTGCGCGAATCCAGCGGGCAATGGCGCTTGCTCGTTCCGGATGCGCACGGACTGATGGGTATTGAGCGGGACCACCGTCAGCGCGGTGGTATTGCCGTGGTGTGGCCGGGCGTGAATCGCCGGGTCCCCGACCTCCCGTTTTGGATGCTGCACGGGCAGGCCGGCCTTGAGCGTGTATACGTCATTGCAAGCGCGGAGCGCATCGATTTGGATGTTTTCCACAGAGAAGACGCCATGGAGCGCCTGATTGCGGAAGCGCGGCCACTGGGCCGGGCGGAGGGTCTGTCGGCTTACACAGAACGCGAAGGCGAGTCCGGCGTTGACCACATCACGTTTCCTGACGCGCTGCTGGGCAAGGACCGCATCGTTCATGAAACCCTGATCAGACATGTGTTTCGGGGCGTTCGCGGTGCGCCGTCCGAGTCGGGGACTCCCGCCGGCTCGCGGGAGGGTGGCGCGGAAAAGACCGAAAGAAATCGTCAGTCCAGAGCGACTAATCCGGTAAAGCGAAGATCGGGAGCATAGAGCCATGGAAAGAACTGACATTGCCCGCATGCTGAACAGTCCCAAGCTCCAGAGCGACACCCGCGAGAAACTGCGCGCTCTCGAAGCCCACCTGACCGCGGCGGCGGATACGGAAGTGGCCACCCTCATGGAGACCATGCAGTTGCCGCGCCTGTGTGTCTGGCTCAGTGAGATGGACGAGGCCTTGTTGCCCGATGCGTTGCGCCGTCCCATGTCGCAGCCGGAAAACGTGAAGCGCGCGCCCGGATTGGGAACTCTGGTCTCAGTCCGGCCGACCTGGGCGGACCTCAAGCAGATTCTCGCATGCCGGAGTGTGCAGGCGGTTGAACTGTATGAGACGCTGTGGAAGTTTGAAAGCGATTCCGAGGATAAAGGGAGTTGAGCATGGGAGTCAGGATAGACCCCGCGTTGCGCGAGCGTTTTGCGGCGTTGATGGAAGCGGCCTCCCGGCCGAGCACATCCGCCTTGACGGCGCTTGCGCGGGGGACACGGAGCGTCCGCGGTATCGATGCTGCCAGAGTGGCGCGCTCGTGCCGCGCGCCGGTCGTCTCGGAAACTGATGTGAAGCGCGTCTACGCCCTTGCGCGCGAGGACGTGCCGCGCCCTCTGTGGCCTCTGATTATTGTCGCCTGCAAGAGCGCGGTGCATGTCGAAGGAGCCATCGACGCCCTGACAAGACAAGGATTCGAAATCGACGAGCGCCCGCAAATGCGGCAATACCTGAAACCGCTCGGCATGCTGGCGCTCGTTATGCCGCCGAACGCCGCGCTGTTGGACCAAGCCGCCCGCGTCGAAGCGGTCGAAATACTGGCCGACGGCGATGAGCGCCTGGCCGTGCCGGCCCCGTTGTCCCAGGAGGAGCAGACGCCAGCGGGGCCGTTGCAGGCGCTGGTCATGACCATGCTCGGAGGCGAAGACCTCCCGGACGACCTGAACAAGGTGCGGGACGGCGCGGCGCGTGTGGCCATACTCGATACGGGCATTGATGGCGAACACCCGGCGTTTACCGGGCGGATCGAGAAGCATGTCGACCTCTCGGGGGGTGAATTGGGTCCGGTGGACCCGGTGGGCCACGGCACGCATGTCGGGGGAATCGTGGCGGGACTGCCGCCGGGCGGCCTGTACGCCCTGACCGGCGTCGCACCCTTTGCGCATCTCGTCGATATTCAGGTGTGGGGCCACGAAGGCATCTTGACCGGTACCTTGCTGCAGGGCATCGGCTGTGCCATGCAGGAGCGCGTGGATGTTCTGAATGTCAGCTTGGGCGCGGCCCTGCGCACGGATGGAACGTCGATCATTACACGGGCTATACAGAAGGCCGCCGAAACCGGCCTGATCTGTTGTGTGTCGGCGGGGAATGAGGGCGCTTCGGGGGGAAACACGCTGACCATCCCGGCGGACGCGCGGGACGCAATAGCCGTGGCGGCAATCGGCCTTGACGGCAAATGGGCCCGGTTCAGCAGCCAGGGGCCATCGGACGACCCCGCCGTGACGGGCCCGAAACCGACGGTCGCGACCCCCGGTGTGGGTATTGTCGCGCCCCGCTCGCAGGCAAGCGAACAGGCACCCTTTGACCGCGGCGGGCGCTACGTGAGCATGAGCGGAACCTCGATGGCTTCGCCCATGGCCGCCGGCGTGTGCGCCCTTGGCGTAGGCTATTTGCGCGGAGTATTCGGGGAGGATGCGGATACCGGCGCGATCCTTGCAGCACTGACCGCCACGGCGGGCGACCCGCATAAGGAAGGACCAAACAAGGTCGGCCGGGGCATTCCGCGGGTTCCGGCATTTCTGCGCGTGTTGCGCCATGCCCACCAGGCCCGGTGCACAATCGCGGCGGCTCCCCCACTCCGTCAGACCACCGAGCGGGTTGCGAAGCAACTTGGGGTTGACGGCTTTGCGCAGGCGGACGGCGTAGGGGTAGCGTCGGGCGCCTCACCCGCATCCGGTGGAGTCGTGGACATGAAGATAATTGGACAGGATGAGGGTCGCGCACCGGACGCGGAAGAAGCGCGTGCGCTCTTCAAGCGATATCGTGACATCGAGGCAGCGTACCTGGAGGGCGTGCGCGCCAATGTCGCTCGCTTTGCCGGGCAACTTGCGCAAGAACTTGCGGGCAGGGATAGCGTACGTGCGGGAGGTTCGTTTGCGCTGAACGAACGGCAGCGTCTAATGGACGACGCTTTGTTGCTGCGCCTGGATGAAGGGGCGCGCATGTGTCTGCCGGAGAATGGAGAATGGTGGTGGGTGTTCAACCACAGAGGGCTTCTGCGCACGCAGCCGGCTCTGGTCGTTGGGGTTAAGAGCCTCGCCGGCGCTCAGGCGCTGACGCGGGCGCGTCCCTCGGGCCGGATTTCCGTGGGCGAATACATCGCCCGGTTCTATATGCAGGTGCCGGCGCGGCTTGCACGATTGCAGTTGGAGGGCCGCACCCCGCCGCCAATAGCACTGGCCGTTCTGGCGCCTTCGCCGTGGCGGGGCGAGGAGCACGATGCCGCCTTGGCAGGGCCCGCCGCGGTCGTAGTGGTGACGCACAAGGCGCCGGGCGGGGATGAGAAGAGTCCATGGCAGACCGCGCCGGGCACCTTCAATTGGAATGCGTGGCTCGCCCTGACTCCCGCGACGCTGGAGACACGGCTGGAACATTACCGCGACCGTTTGAAACAGCACCCGGCGTTGCTGGTCGCGGGCGACAGCGAATATGTGTGGAAGCTCGCGCAGGAGTTTGGACTGCCGAAAACGGTGACGCGCGAACTGATCGCGGCGGCGGGGCGTCTGGACGGCCTGTTTGAAATCACGCGGGCCGCGGATGGCGAGGAACGGGTACGCCGCACGCGTTGGGACACGTAACCGCGGCGCGACGACCGGAAAGACAAGAGGCAGGCCGTGACGACGAATAGTGACAGAGAAGAAGAACCGCAACGCAAAACACGGGAGCGGCGCATCATGTTCGCCATCGGGAGACTCATTGGATACATAGGCGAAAAGGCTGGGAGACTGGGCCTGCTGGTGATTCTGTGCATGGTTGCAGTGCAGGGATACATGCTCATCCGGCCTCGCTCCGCGCAGTTGGATTCCGCGCGCGGCAAGGCGGCCGACCGGCTCACAACCCAAGTCGCAGATGTGCTGGCCACGCTACCCGAAATGGACTGGACAGCGCGCTACGTGCGCGTGGCCCGGCTGGCGGGGGACTACGAGGACCACGTGCGCATGCGTTTTGAGCAGATCCTGCCGGTCCGCATGAATTGCCGCATCGTCACGGACACCCTGCTGGACGAACTGCGAGACCAGATCGCGGCGAAAGCGGCGCGACTGGGCGTTTTGTCCGAGCCCCGTGCCGACTCATGGAAATTGCCGTCCGTGCGGACCTTGGAGGAAGCGCTCGCGTTCGGCGAAAGCTATGACTGCGATTTTGTGGTGTACGGGGAAGTGCACGATTTCCGTTCCCTGGGCGACCGCGTCTTTCTAAAGATGGATGTCGCGGTGGCGGACGTGACGCAGGGCGCGTGCGTGTTCCAGCAGGCCGTCGAGGCCGGCGACCCGGCGATCATGGCGGACGTGGGCATGACCGCCCTGCAGGGGGAAAATCAGCGGGCCGGTTTGCGGCTGGGTCTTTGGCTTGCGTTCACGCTGCTGTTGCCGGTGTGCACATGGAAACTCTGGCGTGTGCAACTCGAGCGCGAATCGCGCGCGGTGAACGGCCTGTGCCTGGCCGTGTTGACTATGCTGCCAGGCACGCTGGCATGGGGACTGATGGGATTCAGCGCAGCGACCGTGCTCGAGTGGCTCACGTTGGCGCTGGCGTTCGCGCTGGCCATGTCCTGGAATTTATATATACTGAGTGTGATAGAACGACGGCGCGTGGAGGAACGTTTCGGGGCGTAAACGGGCGGAACGCGCCTTCCGCCCCGGAAGCGCAACGGAGGGAGTGCAATCACCATGAGTTTCTTCGAGCAATTCAAAGGAATGATGCAACGCACCGTCACGGGCATGCGCGTGCAGGACACGCGCAGGCAACTCTTGGAAGCGTTGGACCGGTCGGACAACTGGACCACCCTCGAACGGGAGTTCGTCAGGCTGCGCGAACTCAGCCGCGAGCGCCAGAGCGATTTGATCCACCGCATGGAACCGCTCGAGAAGAAGGCGAAGCACCTTCTGGAAGAGGCCAAGCAGACGCCTCTCAGGCAGAAGCGCGAGGCCCTGTTGAATATGGCCAACAGTTACGCGGAGGAACTCGAGGCACTCGGGAAACCCTCCAGGATTTATCTCAATAACACGACCATGCTTACCAGGCTTATCGCGCAGATCCAAGCCGCGCGCGCCATGGATGAACAGGGCATTGACCCGGACGTGGTCGACGGCCTGAATGCCCAATTGGAGGAGGTGGCGGAACGCTATGGCGAAGTAGGCGAAGCCGTGAGCGACCTGGAGAAAGCCGCACCTCGTTCGGAAGAGACGGGCATGACGGTGGCCGATGTCGAGGCCCGCTTGCAGGGACTCTATGAAGCGCCGGGCGAGACCGGGGCCGCCGCGGGTGAAACGGTGGAAGACAGGCACGGTCTGGATGAACTGGAGCGGCGTTTGTACGGGCAAAGGGACGCTGAATAAACAGCAGAGGAGCGCACGCGATGTCATTGTTTGACGACCTTTTCAAGTCGCCCGCGCGGCGGAAAGCGGAACAAGACCAGAAACGGCGCGCAGCCCTGCGCACGGGCAAGACCGCGTTGCGGCGCGAGGCGCGCGCTATTGAAAAACAGAGGCTCAAGCTCGAGGAGACCCGCCGCGAGGCCGTGAATCTGCAGCGCCAGGGGCAGGGCAGCCTGGTGAAACAAAAGGTGCGGCAGCTTACTTCGGTCCAGAATCAGGTGCTCGCTCGCAGCCTCGCCCACTCGAACATGGAGTTTGCGCTGGAACAGGCTTCCACGAAGACGAACTACGAGGAGTTCCTCCGCGCCATGCGCGTCTACGCCAAGATCGAGGAACTGGCCGAAAACACAACGGACCCCGAAGAAGTGCGGCAACGCATCGAGGAACTCGCGGAAGCCAATGCCGACATCATGGAGCCATGGCTGGAAACCAGCGCCGCCGCGGGTCCGCAAATGGCGCGCGACCTCGAACTTACGCCGGAAGAACAGCAGCTTTACGACAGTATCGTGGCCGATGCCGTAGGCGATATCGAGTCCGAAGTGCATGCGCAGGACTCGGCCGAAATCAGCATGGACAAGGAACTCGAGCGCAAGATGGATGAGGCCCTCGGGAAGGAGTAGCTCCGATGAACTACGATCGGGAACGGCGCCTGGCCGAGCAGAAGGCGAAAGGGGCCCTCGAGGACAAGGACCTGCGCATGGCCGCGTACTACCTGTTCAAGGCCGCCAGGCTCACGCTGCAGCTTGCCGGGCGCACCGAGGGGCGCATCCGCGACAGCCTGAAACGGCTCGCCAAGAAATACGAAGAACGCGGCGACAGACTGCTCCTGAAGGTCAAACAGGACGAGAGCCGGCCCAAGCGCCGCGTGCCCGGCGGCGAGGACGAGGAAGAGAAACGCTGGGCCATCGAACAGCGGCCGACCACACGCCTGGACGATGTCGCGGGCATGGACGATGTCAAGCAACTGCTGCGCACAAAGGTAATCGAAGCACAGCAGTATAGCGGCTTGTATGAACAGTATCGGCTCGAGCACGGGGGCGGCGTGCTGTTGTACGGCCCTCCGGGGACGGGCAAGACCTACTTCGCGGAAGCCGTCGCCGGCGAGCTCGAAGTGCCGTTCTTTCCCGTCAAGCTCGAAAAGGTGCTCAGCAAATGGTTCGGCGAGACCGAGCAACTGCTGGCCCAGCTTTTTGAAGCCGCTCGGCAACATCCCATGTCGGTCATCTTCTTCGACGAACTTGAGGCTATCATGCCACGCCGCGGCTCGACGCATTCCTCCGTCATGGACCGCGTCGTGCCGCAGCTGCTGCAACTCACAAACGGGCTGGAACCATCAAAACATGCCGTAATCCTGCTCGCCGCGACAAACAAGCCCTGGCTGCTCGATTCCGCGGCCACGCGTACCGGACGCTTCGGCACGATGATCTACGTCGGGCCTCCGGATGCGGAAGCGCGACGGTTCCTCTTCAACCGGCAGACCCGCGGCGTGCCCACCGACGGCGTAGACGTCGAACTCCTGGTTCAGCGCACCGACGGGTATTCCGGCGCCGACATCGCCCATCCCCGCGAGGGGCTGTGCGCCGAAGCGCGCCTGCATGCGTTCATGCGCACGGTGCAGAAGATCCGCGATTCCGGCCAGGATGACCTGCCGCCGGAACCGGTTATGATGGAAGATTTCGAGGTTGCCTTCGGCAAGGTGCGGCCTTCTATTGATCCGGCGGAACTGAAGCGGTTTGAGGAGTTCCGCGCCGCGGCAGGCCGGAGATAGTCTACCGGGAAACGCGAGCATGGGGGCGCTACTATCGAGCACACGACAGCGCGTGATAAGACGTTGTTATCGCGAAATACCCTTCTTGCTGTGGGTGCAAGGACGCGGCAGTGTTCAGGATGTTGACTCGGCGCGACTTTGGGCAGGGATGAAAGAAACCGTGACGCCGAAACGACATCTCTTGCAGAGGATAGTGCTGGAACTGGGTTGCGGTGGCCGGCAATGCTCGTGAACCGGCCAGAAGTGGAGGGGCGCCGTCCATGAAACGACGCGCAGTTCTCATCGGCGTGGACAACTACGCGGAGGATTCCGGCGTAGGCCGCCTGAACGCGGCGGTTAAGGACGCCAAACGGATTCGCCATTTCCTGCATCTGGTGCGCGGCCACGCGGAATTTGAAATGGCGGAGCCCTACGGCTTGGTTTGCGACCCCACCAGACAGGAAGCACTCCGCGCCATCGACGCGGCCAGGGACGGCCTGAGCGCGGGCGACTTGCTCTTCGTCTACCTTGCCGGACACGGGGCCACGGATTCCGTCACGCGTCAGATGCTGTTCCTGTGCCGCGACGCACACGGGCGCAGGCTGGCACAGCGGCTGCGCTCCCGCAACGGAGGCGAAGACGCCGCCCGGCACCTTCCCGGCGTAATCAGCCTCGCGGACCTCGAAGGCAGCATCGGCAGCGGCCCTTTCAATTGCGTCCTCATTTGCGATACGTGCCGAGCTGAAATCGAAGACCAGTGGCAATCCCGTTCCCCCGGCATCGAAATGGTCGAGAACGCCGAAACCGGTCAGGCGCCCCGGGTCTTCTTGCCCGCGCGCCCCGGGAATGTATCGGGAACCTTCGTGCGCCTCTTTTCCTGCCGCGAACGACAGTATGCCTACGAGAACTGGAAGGACGGCGGCGGCCTGTATACCTTCTCGCTCTGCATGGCCATGAACGATCGCTGGCGCACCGACCGCTACGTTGCCTTCGATACCGCCCTTTCGCAGAGCGTGACGCGTTACATGCAGGCGATCAGCAAGGGTATGTCGCGTCAATCGCCGGACAAACACGTGACCCCGGACGCTGCGGAATTGGTCCTCTGCGACCGGCGGCATGAGATACGGGTTCGGCAGACAGGGAGCATGGAAACGGCGGTTCTCGACGCCGAGGCAGACCAGGCATGGACAGAACCCGAAGTGAAGGTGTCGATTGGACGCTTCGAGTTCCCGACGCTGCCGAAGGAAGTGCCGGCCGCCACGCGTGACATTCCCGAGCGCATCCGTCAACTCGAACAGCAGGAATACGGCATAGAGGAAGTGGTCGAACAGCTTGAGAACGAAACGCATAAGGCGCTGGTCCCCGCGCTGGAACACATCCAGGACGCCAGGGAGTACTGCGAAGAAATGCGTGAGATGGCCGTCTTGAACCGGCCTGTCGGATGGGACGAGCGCACGTGTACCTCTTATGAGACCGGGGAAGCCCTGGACCACGTAGCCGATCCCGTGGAACTGCTGCAGCGAATCCCTCCGGCTGAACGGGAAGCGGACGTGGCCGACTATTTCACGTGGGTCATCAGGGCGCATCAGGCCAGGAGCGTCCACGAGGAACTGAACCGGCAGTACGAGTCCGAATTGACACGCGAGAAGCGCAGACTCCAGGAACAGTTGAACAGCGTGCGCACTGCCCGCCGCGCCGCGCAGGAAGAAGACCTCGAATGCGTGGTCCGTGAGTTTCTGGAAAACGCCGGGCAGGTGGACCAATTCCCTCTGCCCCAATGGAACGAGCAGTTCCGCCTCCTCCGGGAACGCCGCTACGACTGGAGCTATGAGGAGTGTCTGGACCGTGCTCTCTACGTCTTCCATAGACAGAAATACGCGCGGTTGCATGCCTCCTTCTCCGCCCCGGATGAGCGCTTGCCTTTCCTCGAGACTTGCGCCAGGCACGGTGTCGTCGAGGCACAGAAGGAACTGGCTGGTGAACTGGAATGGCGCGTGCGCGAAGCCGAAGCCTTTCACTGGATGGAGCAGGCGGCGGAAACCGGCGACGCGGAAGCTCTCAATGTCCTCGGCATCTGGCACGAACAGGGCAAGGGTGTCGCGCAAAACCCTATGGCCGCGGTGCAATGTTATCAACGGGCAGCGGACAAGGAATACCCGCAGGCCCAGTACCGCCTATATCAGATACTGCGCTGGGGTCATTTCAGCCAGCCGGCCAATCCCGTGGAAGCGCGGCGTCTGCTTGAGGCCGCGGCCGCGAAAGGGCACGTTCCCGCGATGCGCGAATTGGCGGCGTGTCTGCGCCGCGAAGGGCAGTACGGCCCCGCCGTCACGATCTTGCGCCGGCTGCGCCAGTCGGCCAAAGCCGAAGGCCGCATGGCCCTGGTTCCGTGGAGTATGGAACTGCGCCTGCGCCTGCTGATGATAGGACAAGCCTTGAATGGCCGCCTTTCGCGTGCCATGCCGCGCAGGCAGCCGCCGTCCGGAATGTAGTCTCTGGTTGACACGTCGTGCTTTATGGGAGTTGCAGCGATATGAACGTAAAACAATTCTACGACGAGCTACGCGAGCAGGGGCTGAGCGCCGAACTGCGCGATTTCGAACGTGCGGTCGCGCAGGCCATGAACCTGAAAGTCCGCCCCGATGATTCGCTGGAGGTGCCCGGAAATGTCCAGCAGGAAGTCCGCGGCGTCTTCGGCATGCCGACAGCCAACGTGAACTACTCTCAAGAAGACGATGAGGAGCCGCGAACGTTTCAGGCTGCCCGCGCATCCGCAACACCCGAATGGCGCCGTTCTCCGTCGGGGCCGCAACTGCCCGGACCCGAGGACGAGACAGATCGGCGGAGACTCGAGATAAAGAGCTGGGAACAGATACTCAAGGAGACGCGGCGGCGGCGGAATGAGTCCTATATCGGCGTGCTGGGCATGCGCAATTCCGGCAAATCGGCGTATTTCTACGTTGTCGGCAACGAACTCATCTCCGAGGTGCGCATCGGCGAATGGGAATGCGGACTCACAAGCACCGAATACGGCATGTTCCTGAATGAGGTTCACAAGCGCATGCCGCGATGGGAGAAAACGCGGCTGGACGAGAGCGTGGATTTCCCGCTCTTCGCGCTTTCGAGGGGCTCGTCTCTCTTGTCATTATTGCCACGCGGCGACCGCATCCTGCGCAAATCGGTGTATTTCGATTCCTTCGACTGTTCCGGCGAAATGTGGCGTATCGCTTTTTCGCCGGGCGCCGAGGTGGACATTCACGTTCAACGCGAGGCCGACGTCGTGAACAAGGTCCGGGAAAAGGCCGCGCTGTGCTCCGGCTTTGTCGTGCTCGTGGACGCTGAACTGGCTCGTCAAGGCAAGGAACAGGAACAGTTGAAACATGACGAGCAACTCGTCTGGAACTACGTGTTCAGCCGCCTGGCTTGGCTGGATAGCAATGGAGACCGGGCCGGCACGCATATCGGTCGCCCCGTGGCGGTCGCCTTGAACAAGGCCGACCTCTTCGCGGACGCGTTCCAGGTGCGCCTGGATTCCACCGGAAACCGGCATTCCGGGGAAGATTCGCCCCGTTTGCGGTCCCTCCGGGATATTCTCTTCGACCTGACGGGCACGAACCCGGACGCACAAGCCGAAGCGAGAGAAACGCTGGCAAATGCTCAGATTCGCCGGCAGTTGTCCGAGCAGTCGGAAGTCTTCATCCAGCGCCATTTCCCCCAGCTCTACGACCAGATCGACAAGCGCTGCGACAACAAACACTACTCTCTCATGAGTTGCTGGGGTCGCGATGTCGAGAAGGTCTACAACGGCGAAGGCATGCACATCGGGACCAACATCCTGTCTCCGCACCGCTCTTTCGGAATAGAGGAGCCGCTGCTCTGGATTGTGAGAGCGATACAAAAGCGGCGTCATACCGAGGACATAGGCAAAAGGACGAGGCGGTTCGTCGCCGCGGTGGTGGCCTTGGCAGTCCTTTTCGCCGGAGCGCTGCTTACCACGTCGTGGGCTGCGGGCAAGGCCGCGGAAAATGACCGCCCGGAAATCGGGGAGGTGTTGTTGTCCGCTTCCGAATACAACCCGATTTCCCGCGGCCTCAATTGGTTCAACGGCCAGCCGGACCATGCCCTCTATCTGAACGCGCAGAGCACGATCGCGGAGGCCTATTTCGCCCGCCACCGGGGCCATGGCGAAAGCGGTGACTGGGCCTCCGCCGAGCGCGACGTCCGCGAGGCGCTGCGCGTCATAGGTGAAGTCCCGGACAGGCAGGAGCACGTGGAACGCTACGGGTCCGCGCTGGTGGCGTGCCTCCTGGGCCTGGCCCGGCAGGCGGCGGAAGGCGGAGACGCGGAAACGCGGTTTGCGCGCTTAAGCACGGCCGTACAGGACGCGCGCGCTTGCGCTGTTTCGCCCGATGAAGCCCTGGACGAAATGCGCGGCGCGTTGGTCGAGCGCTACACGGAAGGGTTGCTCGACCGGGAAGCGGATAGTCCGCACGCGGCCTTTTTCACGGGCCGTGAACGCCTGCGCAACGTGGACGCCGGGACCTCCCAGGAACGCGCCTTCGAGACGGCCTGCGCGAGCGCGTTTTGCGGCAAGTTCGACGAACTGTGCATCGCCGGTGATTGCTCCAACGCCAGCTATCTTACCTCGCACATGGACACGTCGCCGTTCGGCACGGCGTTGACCGCGGAACGGCGCCAAGCCATGTACGAGGCGCTCGTGCGAGCGTTTGAGAAACAGGGCGAGTCGGCGCGGACTTCGGGCCTGCTGGCGGACAGCGAGAAAGCTTTTGACCAAGGTGTTCGTGCCGCGCGCGAATACGACGTGGACCCAGCATCGGCGTTGCGGGGCCTCGCGGAGTCGTACATGCTCGAGTTGCGCCTGTTGATTGAGACGCAGGGTGTGCCGGCCGCCGACGAGCGCATGAACACGGCAAAGGCGCATCTCGCCGAATTGCAGGCCTCTGACGATGTGCAGTCCCATTTCCTGGGCCAGTGGTCGTGCGCGAAGGCGTGCGGCTTGCTCCGCCAGCAGGCCTGCACGGAGGCCGTCGAGAGCTTCCGCATGGCGGCCACCCTGCTCCCACTCGACGTGGTGGCCGCTGACGCCGTGCCCGGCCTGATTGCTGCCGCGCAGGCGGTCACGGATGTCAAGCAGTACGATACGCGCGACTTCCTGCTGCGCTCCGCGACCGAATTCGCGGGACCGGCCGACGCCGAGCGCATTGCGGACCTGCGCGTCTCGGGCCTGATTGAGCAAAGCGAGTATCAACTGCGCGCCGGCGACCCCAAAAAGGCCACCGGCTATCTTAACACCGCCCTCGAACTTCGGTCCGGCGACGCGCGTGCGCAGGCGTTGCTGGAGCATGCGTCCAGGGCCGGCGGCATGGTTTTCATTGCCGCGGGCGGCACCGGTTTCTACCTGGACCGCACCGAAGTCAGCAATGAGGCGTATCAACGGTTTCTCAAGCATGCCCCGGAAGGCGTGCTGAACCCCGTCGGCTGTGCCGCGGGTGACTACGAAATCTTCAGCAGGGAAACGACGGCGCCTGTCGTGTTCGTCTCGTGCGCGGAAGCGCAAGCCTACGCCCGCTACATGGGCAAGCGGCTACCCACCGCGGCAGAGTGGGAGGCGGCGTGGGGAACCAGGACTTACCCTTGGGGCAATACCTTCCCCGAGAGCGGAGTCAACACACGCGAAAGCGTTTTGGGTGCCGCCGCGCCGCCCGATTCCAGTCAATGCCGTGCCGACGTCTCGAGTCAGGGCGTCCGCAACCTCGCGGGCAACGTGGCGGAATGGACCTCCACCGTGTCCGGCGGCGGATATGTGGTCAAGGGCGGGACATGGCTCGACGGCGAGCAATTCGCCCGGAGGGACCACCGTATGGAGAAAGACGCGAACGCGCGCGAGCGCAGTATCGGCTTCCGTTGTGCGCTGGATGCCGTTCCTTGACATAATACCCTCAGCGTTAACCGGGGAACTTTCCATGAACACACGATTCTCCCAGATTGCGTTGCTTGCGGCGCCCGTCTTCGCCCTGCTCCTGGCGGGATGCGTTTCGACGACCTCCCACATGCCACCGCCTGCGCCAACGGCCAGGGAAGTGCTGGACCACGTAGAGAGCGTTCCAGCTTTGACCATGACCACGGAACCACGGGCCGGCGCCCCTATCGCAACGGTCCGGGTACGGAGCACAGAGACCCATTTCTTCGTGATAGAGGACGCCGGGCGCAACCGGACGCCATCGAGGACCGAAACCCAGGAAACGGTCGCCGGCGGCGTGGTGGTCCAGGCGGAAATGCACTACTCCGGCGCCGTCCGGCGGATCGATGCCGTCACGTCGGCCGACGGCACTTGGACCGTGGACCTGACGCCGTTCATCCGCGCCGCCTACGAGGACGTGCGCAACGAACGGCTTCGCGTGGTCTTCTTACTGCCCGACAGCGGCACGGAACTGGTCTATGACATTCCGCAGGACACCCTGGGCCACCTGTACCGGGCGCTCTAAGCCGCGCCGCGGGAGAATGACAGCATGGATGAAGTGATTTTTGACCAGTGCATGCGCGGCCTGGACCCGGACGGCGCGGACAGGTTTCTGGGGTTCTCCGACGGCATCGGCAGCAAGGAGAAATCCATCATCGACCGGCACATGGTGCTCGCATCCTCGAACACGATGTACGACGGCAGCTTGACCGTGTTCCCCTTGCCTCGAGAACGCGTCGGCATCATGCGTACCTTCCGCACGTCCGACGGCTCGAGGCCCTGGCCCTTCAATCACGCCCTTATTACCAGCAGGGACAACTACGAAGGTCTCCGCGCGAATCCTTTCCTGCTCGTTCGTTTGGGCAACGTGTTTCGAGTGGATTCCGCCGCGGAACGAAAGTTGAGTCAAATCCGGATTCCCCTCGAGACCCTGGTCTCGCAGAGTCAGGCAACCGACCCGCCCGACGCGACCCTCTCCGAAATCGAAACCATCACCAGAGAATTCAACGCCCTGTCCGACGAAGTGCTCGAGGCGTTCTTGAACGGCCTATTGGCATCAAGTTGCGAAAGCGTAAAAGGGCCGCGCCGAATGCTTGTCTTCACGCGCGAGCGCACGGACATGCTGGCGGAAGCCCTGCTGCTCACCGTGCCTCTCTACGTCCGGTCCCGGTTGTCCTTCACGACATGCCTGACGGAATTCGAGGAGAAATCGGAATGCCGCGTGCGTGAAGGCCTCACCGAGTATCCCGAGGAGGAGCCCTCGGCCTATGAGGTCAAGTGGTGCTTTGTGCCATTGTCCGAACTGGACCGGCGCGCTGCCTTCATCGAAGGCCGCCGCGGCGTTTCGTATATAGAATGGAAGCCCCCGCTACTCACGGGCGAAGGATTCCCCAAGCACCCCTACGCGGAGCGTTTCGTGGAGCTGCGCCGCGATCAAAGTGCGCTCGCGGATTTTCTGGCCAGCGCGAACGAGGCAGGACTCAAGAACTCATTAAAATCCTTCGTTGAGGGCCACCGCCTCGTGGCGGACCTCAAGCACCTGGACAACAAGGCATTCCAGAAACGCGCTCGCGCGATTGACAAGGCTTCCCCGTATCATGACTCGAATGTTCTGGACCAGTATGCCAAGCGGATCATCGTCGAGTTGTGCGACGTCATCAGGACTGGCGACGACCCCAAGTGGCTCGCGGCGTTCCTGAACGACTATGTCAATTTGTCCCAGACCTATGCGCGTTATCTCGCCCAGCATGTCGGCGCGCCCGAAGTGACGAGAGAGCAATGCCCCTTTGCCGTGAATCGTCTGCTCAGGCTGGTCAAGAACGCGCGCGCCACGGAATACCCCGTGCCGGCGTTTGTGAAACTAGTGCGCAGCATCTTCACGCACATACAGCCGAACAAGCCGCTCTACGAGGCTTTTCTCGCGCAGCTGCAGCCGTACGCCAGGCAGCGGATCCACCTGCTTCTGCACCAGCGCGAGCATTCCGAAGACGACCTGAACGAGTTTGAAGTGTACCGCGACTATTATCCAGACACCGTCAGCCGCGACGACGGGCTGCTCGTTTTTCTCAATGAGGTATTCACGTCTCCCAATCCCGTGGCCTTTGAAAAGGCCCAGGGATACGCGGAGTTCCTGGACCTGCGATATGGCGAGCGCCACGAGGCAATCTGTAACGACCAGGGGCTCACCACGGCGCTTCGCGAGGAACATCTGCGCCGGCTTCGCGAGGATTTCTATTCCGTCTATGACAGGATTCTGCGGGCACTCTTGCGCGAAGGAAAGCACCCGCCGCTGTGCGCGCACCTGATGGCCAGATGCGTGTCCCTCCTGACGCACTCGCGCAAGGAACGGGCAAGAGACTTCATTTTCGAATGCGCCAACTCCTGGCCCTCCCAAGTCACGGACGTCGTTATCAAGACCATCGTCACCGAGACCATCGCGCGCTGGGAGAAGAAAGAGGTGTGCGAACTGCTCTCGATGCTCATCGACCTCATCAGGCTCGAACGCGTGCCGGAGAGCATTGTTTCGGCCTTGTGCAATCTCCCGGAACAGCACGGCCTCGCCGGATACAAGGTTTTCACGTCTCTGTGCCGTCACTTGGACCCCGTCCCCGTTTCTTTCCAGGATTCCCGTGTCTTGGAACACTTCGGCGGACTGGCAGTCAGGTACTATGATTTGCCCGGAGACGCCGAATCGCGCACGCAGAGCCTGATTGTCGGTGGGAGGACCCTGCAGGATACGAGTCAGCGCATGTATCAGGCCTATCTCTCCGCGCTGGACCGGGGCGATTTGGCGCAACGGGATGCGGCCCGGAACCTTCGCTACGCAGCCAAGGGCAAGAAAGGAAAGACGTATGGCATTTCGTCGGCGGAAGAAGCACCGCCGGGCCAACACATACGCGTGGAGTTCGCACCGCAGTGGAAGCCCCTGCCAGCCGAACCCTCGCAGAAGAGCCACGGGCCGAGGCTGAGTTGGACTGACCAGATGGAGGAAGTCATCTGGCGGGCCCTGCCCTGGATCGTTACCTTCATAATGGGTTTCCTGTCGGGTTTTGTCGCGAACACCTTGCTGTCGAGCGGTATCCGATGAATTCCCGCGAGATCGTAACACGCACGCTTCATTTCGCCGGTCCCGCGCGCCTGGCCCGGTCATTTGCCGGCAGCGATATTTCGACCGTCTCCTATGACGTGGAAACGCCCGCGACCGAATGGGCGGAGACCGGCGGCGGGCGTTGGGAACGCATTGATGAATGGGGCAACCTTTGGGCGCGCGTGGACGGGTCATCCAAGGGCGAGGTTGCGCGCGGCGCGTTGGATACTCTCGAGAACGTGGATGCGTATCGCTTTCCTGACTTTTCGCAACCGGAATCCTATGATGCCGTACGGGCGGCGCGCGCCGCACAGCCGGACAAATACCTCCTCGGCACGCTGCCGGGTTTTGCGTTCAACATCGCCCGGAAACTGCGCCGTATTGACCTGTATCTCACGGATTTGTTGACTGACCCGGAACGCATCGCACGGCTCAATGACCGCATTGACGGGTTGATCAAGAACATGATGCGCAATTATGCCGCCGCGGGCGCGGACGGCGTCTTTTTTCCCGAGGATTGGGGAACGCAGACGGCGCTTTTCATCGACCCGAGTCTCTGGCATGCGGAGTTTGCGCCGCGCTTTGAAATATTATGCAGCTATGCGCACGGATTGGGCCTGAGCGTCTGGATGC
>JAGMZX010000003.1:38372-39650 GCA_018005585.1 Candidatus Hydrogenedentota bacterium
TTTCCCGAGGATTGGGGAACGCAGACGGCGCTTTTCATCGACCCGAGTCTCTGGCATGCGGAGTTTGCGCCGCGCTTTGAAATATTATGCAGCTATGCGCACGGATTGGGCCTGAGCGTCTGGATGCATTCCTGCGGGCAGATTGAAGCCATTGTGCCGGCGTTGATCCGCGCTGGTATCGACGTGCTCCAGTTCGATCAACCGGAATTGCACGGCATAGCCACGCTTGCCGCGCATCAGGACCACTCCCCCATCACCTTCTGGTGCCCCGCGGACATCCAGCACACCCTGCCCACCAGGAACGAGCCGCTAATCCGAGCCCGGGCGCGCGAACTTGTCGAAAGACTCTGGCGCGGGCGCGGCGGCTTCATCGCGGGCTACTACGAAGACAACACGTCCCTGGGACTCGAGCCGATCTGGCAGGAATTCGCCTGCGACGAATTCCTGCGGTATGGCCGGTGTCGTCTCATTGAGTGAGATAACGGCCACACGCATTTTGCGCTTGCCATTTCGCGCGCCCGGCCACGCGCGACGCCGTCACTCGGTTACGACGAACCACGTGTAGTTGTGCGGCGGCACGATGACCGGACATTGGATGCGCCAGGACCGGTCCAGCGCATACTCGGCGATGCCGCCGTCCCTGTCCTGCACATGAACGCTGTCCGTCAGACCCGTGTAGTACAAGGGCAGACGCAAATCTTCGCGCTGTTCAGTCTCGGCAGGGTTGTATACCATCGCGAGGCCGCGCTCGGGCAATCGCGGATTCACGTGCAGCATGCAGTCGAGGCGCCGTCCATCCGCGCGGCGCACGTGGATGATGTCCGAATCCAGAATCGCGCGATGGGCCTTGTAGAAATCCACCCATTGCCTGACCACGGCGCGGGTCTCGTCCGTGTCGTAGAGCCGCGGTCCCCGGTAGCACGCCTGCACGCCACTGCCGAAGTTCTGCGCCAAGTGCCATGCATAGGCGTCCAGGTGTTCGGATAACGGTTCAAGGGTAGCCGCGGCGCCGCCGCCGTGATACTCGACCAGCGGCACGAACATCCAGCCCATGCTCGGCGTCTTTTCAAAGGTTCCGTCGTAGATATTCTGGCGTCCGATCACGATCTGGCGCTCGCGCGGCAGGCTCCAGTTTGTTTCGCGGTAACCCATGGCGCAACGGTTGCTTCCGTTCAGGTAGTACCAGTCCGGCGTGTGAATATACACGCCGCGTTTGCGCAGTTCGTGGTAGAACCGCACGCACGCCTGCCACTGGGCCACCTGCGAGTCTTCAAGCCC
>JAGMZX010000003.1:39750-91022 GCA_018005585.1 Candidatus Hydrogenedentota bacterium
TGGCGCAACGGTTGCTTCCGTTCAGGTAGTACCAGTCCGGCGTGTGAATATACACGCCGCGTTTGCGCAGTTCGTGGTAGAACCGCACGCACGCCTGCCACTGGGCCACCTGCGAGTCTTCAAGCCCACGGTGATGAGCGTGCCCGGTCGCGGCGCACACGTCGCCGTGATACGGGCCGTCCGTCTCGATTGCCTCCAATCCCGTCGCGTCGATGAAACGCAGCACCCGGTCGAAATAGCCGTCGGCCCAGGCGCTGGCGAGGCAGGCGCTCTGGCCGAACTTGCTGCCGGGCAGTCCTGTCTCGGGCGATATGCAATTGAATTCCGGCCCCGCGTCGCGCGAAGCGCACATCAGCGTGTAGCCGCCCAATTCGACGCCTTTTTCGTGCGCGTACTCCACGTCTGCTTTGATGCGCGCGATGTAGTCCGGGTCTTCGCTTTCAATGTCGAAGCCGCTCCAAAAGGTGCAGATAACCATCTCGAATCCTGTATCCGCGCATTGGTCCACGGCCCGCCGGACGGCCCTCGAAGAAGAATCCCGTACATGCATCAGAATCGGGTTTTCCGTAACTTGCGGGGCTAGCACCCGGTACATGCGCCGCCGCGCGAGACCCCGCCGCTCGCGGTCGTCGCTGTCGTGTGCGAGCACATAGGTCCGGAACGACTCGAACGACGCCCCCGGTTTCAGTGCGACGCCCGGTCCCATCGGGTACTTGCTCGTAAGCAAGACCGGCGACTGGTATTCGTAATCGACCTGCGTCACATACTCGCTGTCCGGACCCCAAAACGTCGTATCCATTCCGGCAAACGCGAAATTGCTTTCAACATGCAGCCGATGCCGCTCCTGTTCCGTCACCGCCAGTATCTCGCCTTCCAATTCGCCGATCAGCACCTCCGCCGTTCCTGCGTTGGTCACCGTAACCCACTTCACCAGAACCGGCAGGCCGTCGTACAACGCGTAGGTGACGACAACCCGGATGCCCTCAAGCAGTCCCTCCGGCGCTCGAAAGCGCGCCGTAAGCGTGACGCCCCGCGGGGGCCATGCCGCATCGGGCGCGTGGCGCGCGTGCTCCCAGAAATACGGCGTTTGCGGCGCTCCTTGCTCCCAGCCTTCAAGCTGGAAAGCGCCGGGATCGCTCGTGAGCGCGCCGATCCAGGCAGGGTCGAGATAAGCGTAGTCGGGTTGTCCCTTCAGTCCTCCCACTTCGAATCGCCGCCCTTCTACGGATATCGCGGCCTCGGGTTTCACGCCGCGTAAAATCGATGCCCCTGTCATGAGGTTTTGAAACCCGGTCGTCGCAAAATTGGGTCGCGTAGCGAAAGAGCGGCTGATAAGTCCGTTGGTCAGCGTGACCACGTTCCGATCCTCCGTCTCCTCGATGCGCGCGGTCCAGCCTTCGGGGTCAACCAGCCAGTCACGGGAACAGGTATCCGCCAAGGGGACAGAAAGCGCCGCTGCACACATCGTCTCAAGAAGTACAGAGACCATAAGGGATGGCCACCAACCGCGCCGCATAGGTATCACCTCATTTAAACTGCAGACTTAACATGCAATGCCCCGCGACCTCCGGGACCGTGAAGCGCACATGACTCTCGGATTGCGTGAACACGAGCGGCTGTCCGTCTGGAACGCAGCGCACTTCCGCGACCGCTTGTGGCGCCCGCACCGATACTTCCACGCCGTAGAGCGGAATCACGTCCTCAATCACGTCGAAGTCTCTTCCGCGCCGTTCGGGAATGTAGTGCAGCAGGTGCGCCACCCAGCGGTTTTGCGCGGGTTGGGCGTTAATCGCGGCAAGCAGCGTCGAAGGCCCCTCCACGCGCAGCAACGGGTCGGGCAGCAGCAGTCCCAGCGCGTTCAGAACCAGCCGCTTGCACCACAACGGCGCGTTTGCGTGATATTGCGTGAACACAGGATGCGCAAAGTAGATTACGCGGTTCCGGCGCACGATTCCCGGATAACGCACCTCGCGCGAGGACGGCGTATGCCGGTGTGAACAGAAATGTTCGAACGTCCTGTTGAAGTACGGCACTGCGACGTCCGCCAGCACCTCCGTATCCGGAAGCGGGCGCACCTCCAGTCCGCGCATATACATGACGTGCGCGTCTTCGGGCAGTCCTTGCGCGAGCGGCCTGCGCGGAATCAGAAAATCCGGGCTGAATGGGGCTTCGCCAACCGGCTCGACGCCGAATGCATCGCATGCGAACCGTCTTCCCATCGGATCCAGGCCTGACCGATGCGAAGCAATCATGGCGCCGCCTTGTTTCAGATAACCATGCAGTTTTCGCGCCAGACCGTCGTTCACGGGAATGGCATCCGGCAATAGCAGCACGGAGTAGGCCGAGAAATCCGCCTCCGAATCGACCACGTCGAACTGGTGTCTGGCCTCCTGGAGCATCCGCACCGCGCCGAGGGCCGCCTCCGGTTGTCCGGCCTCGCGGAACTCCTCCGGCGTCAGCACCGCAATCTCCGTGACCGGCCTCGCACCGGTGCACCACGGTTCTTTGGTCGAGACGGCGGCATAGACACGGCCTATCAGCTCGTACGTCGTCGAGCAGATGCGCCCATCCGGGTGCAGCTGGTCGCCAATCGAACATTTGGCGTTCAGCGCAAGCATATTGAAGCATTCGAATTCGAGCGCGGCCCGGTTCTTGAACGAATGGAAGTCGCCCCAGGACGTATGGAATTTGCCGGTCATGCCGAGGCAGTCCAGACCAAGCGTGCGCGCATACCGCGCCGCCAACGGGAAATGCATGTATCCCCAACCGCCGCTTGGCAGCGATTCGATCTCGAAATGGGTGTACGTGTCCGCGATGGGCCGGTGCCGCGGCCCGATGTGCCCCGCGTTATAGAAGATGGCGCAGTCATTGTTGAACCGTCGCACAAACGCGGTCATATCGCGCTGAAAGCGATGCAGCACCCCGCGCCCGAACGCTTTCCGTTCGTCCTCGCAGTCTGGGTTCAAGTGGGCCCCCGCCATCGCCCGCCAGCAATGCGTGCACGAACAATCCTGGGCATCTACAATGTCGAAAAACAGACCGTCCGCCGGGAACGTTTCAAGTACTTCACGCGTGACGGCCTTTAGAAAATCGACGTAAGGCGAGTTGAGGCAGAGCCGCCGGTAAAAACCCGGCTCATATGGCGGGGTACCCGCTATCCGTCCGTCCGCACTTTGAATCAGCCAATCCGCGTGCGCTTCCGCCGTGAATCGGTCCCATTGCACCGTGATGTAAATCGGGACGCGGATGCCGCGCCTGTGGCAAGCCTCAATTTGCTCGTGGAGCAGATTGCGCGTCAGGTGCGGGTGTCGCCGTTCGGGAAACCGCTGCGTGTTGTAGTAGAGGTAGCCGTGATGACATCGGGCGAAGCAGGTTACGGAGTTGACGTGCGCCCGGGACAGCGTATCGGCGAATTCCACGGGGTCAAAGGCCGAGCCTATCCCCAAAATATGTTCACTGGTATGGAAATCAAGGTGTATCTGTCGAAAGCGCATGATTCAAACGTGCGACCTCTGGTTGCAGCCGTAATCGAGAAAAGATGCCTGACGGAGCATAAGATAAGGGAAGCGGCGCGGACAGGACAATCCGCGGCCGCGTTGGAAATCGGGGAATTCACTGGCGCCTGCCTGGTCCGCGCGGCCTGAACAGAAACAGCATCGAGGCAGCGATCATGCCGAGCAGAACGTCGCCGGCCTTTGCGCTCAGGGGCGTGTCAACGCCAGGCGCCATCTTGAAACAACCGCATCCGTCCGTCGAGTCGCCCTTCTGAGCGCCCAGCGCGAATACCTGCGAGGCCGTCTCCCCCCCGCCCACGCTGACGGACCTGCTCACGGGGGCGTAGTCCGGTGTCGTGACAGTGACGGTATAGGTACCGGCCGGAATCGCGGCAAAGGCGTACACGCCCTCCACGTTTTCCGTGACCTCCACGAATCCGCCCGGCGCCAGCGCTATCGAGGCATCCGTCACGGGATTACTTGTCGTTGCTTCCCAGACCGTGCACACGATTGACGCGGGCAGCAGCCCGCTGCCTTTCGCCAGGTAAGGCTCATAGTCAACCTGGCCTTCGATGAGTCCCGCAATCTCCGCGGGGTCGTCCGTATCCCAGTCGTTGTTTTCGATGCTGATCGGCGCAGCGCGTTCATTCACTATTGCCTTGTCGCCGATATTCTCAAACCTGTTCCAGCCGCTGCCCGAGTCGCCGGCTTGACCCAGTGTGTTCTCGTCTTCCTGCTTCCGCGCCGTCGCCTTGATTACAATTGCATCGTCGCCAATGTTGCTGAAACGGGTACGCCGCACCAGCGGAAGGGCGTCCTCGATGACCATGCCCGTCTTTACTTGCGCAATCACGCAATCGGTCACCAGTACCGTGCGGGCCTCATTGCCCGAGAAAAGGATACCCGTCGCCTGACTGTTCGTGCGGCCCACCACGCCGACCCGGTCCAACAACACAAATCCGGAATCGACGGCAATCAACGGGGAGGCGCCGAGCGCAGGCTCCTTGACTCGCAGACTGACGAGAGCACTGAAAGGCGCGGTTCCGACCGTGCCTTCAATGGTGCTTTGACCGAGCGCTGCACCCTGCAGGCGGATGCCCGGGCGCAGCACAAGGTTCTCCGGGTATGTTCCGGGTTCCACGATTATCGTGGCGCGCGTGCCGTCCGCGAGCAGCCGCAGGCCTGCCTCAACGTCCTGTCCCACCACTTCTCCAATCAAATCGCCCACCGCATTCACCGCATGTTGAATAGTGCGCCACGGGTATTCCTCCGTGCCCGCATTGGCGTCGTTGCCGGAAACGCTCACATGGAAATCCGTTCGGGGGCTGCCCGGGTCATTGGGGTCGGAACGAAGCTGGAACTCGCGCAGATTCGAGACTCCATCGCCGTCCGGGTCTTCCTGGGCATCATTCCGCGTATTGTCCAGACCATGCTGAACCTCGAACAGGTCTGACATGCCGTCACCGTCACTGTCCGGAGAGTTCGGATTCGTCCCGTAGAGGCCGGTTTCCTCCTCATCAGGCAGGCCATCCCCGTCGCTGTCGCGGACGCCCGCGTCATTCCGGTCGAGCCAGAAGGAAAGCGTGGCGTACGCGCTATCTCCCGCAAAAACCAGCGGTTCCGATTCCGCGGTCTGGTAGTTCACCGCCGTGACGACCGCGCGGTACGTTCCCGGCATGTCGAGGAGGAATCGGTGATAGCCGTCTTCGCCGACTCGCGCGGTTTCGCCGGTAGGCTCGATTCGAACCACCGCCTGCGGCAGGACTGCCTGTGTGCCCGTTTCAGCCACGCGCACTATCAGGTCGGCCCGGCTGGGATCCCATTCGAGGACAAACGTGCCGAAGAACTTCACGCCTGACGAGCTGTCGTCTTCGGAAATGCCGTCGAAATACACACGCGCGCCATTTACCTTGACTTCAAAGAAACCGGACACACCACAACAATTCGCCTCGCTATACACGACAAAGCGAAATGTATTGAGTCCCAGGCGCAATGACGCCGTGACATCGACCGGGCCACTGTTGCCGGGCTGGTCGCCAATATCCGTGCCGGCGGGCCCTTCCCCCCACGCCGTTTGCAGGATGGCCTCCCCGTTCAGGTACACCCGGCAGATATCGTCCGCTTGCGTGATTTCCACTGTCACCTGTTGCGTGATGGGTTCGCCCTCGCCCTCGCCTTCCGCCCCTTCCGGTATCGCAACCTGCATGCTCAACAGGGATGTGTTTCCAAGGCTATCCGTAACGGCGGCGGTCAGGTTCTTGCCTATATGGGCGGACAGGTCCAGGTCTCCGAAGAATTCGCCGTCTGCGTCGGCGGAAAGCGTTCCAACGTATTCCTTGCCTTCATTCAACGCATCGGCATAGAAGTCCACGATGCCGTTCGGAGTTTGCGTTGTTCCCGAAACGGGGTTCACGGAGGTAATGACAGGCGCTTGAATGCCATCGTTCGCGCCGTCAACGAGTTCAATGGCCTTGCCCGTGTTGTTATGTATCGAATTTCCTCGAATGGTATTGCGCCAGGAGCCGGTGCCGTTCACCTCGACACCGTCGCGGCCGTTGTGGCGGATGATGTTGCCCCAGCCTTCCTGAACGTCTCCGATGACATTCGCGCTGGAGCCGTTTCCGATGTACACGCCCCAATATCCGTTTGGCAATGGCGCGTTCCCGTCTGCCGCGACGCCAATGTAATTGCCTGAGATGACAGCCCTCGAGTTTTTCGACGTTTCTTCGTATAAGAAGACGCCGCTGCGCCCGTTACCGGAAATGACGTTGCGCATCTCTGGCAAGGCGCCGCCCACCAGATTCTGCGAAGCGCCGTAACCGATGGTTATCCCATTCCACCCGTTAGGGACGGCCAGTGAGCCGGTCTCGTCCGTGCCGATATAACAGCCAATTATCGTGTTATCATCCGTTCCTGTGCCATAAATGAAAATGCCTACCTCCTGGTTGCCGGAGATTATGTTGCGAACCGCGCCGCTGCCTCCCCCGATTACGTTATTGTGGGCGCCGTTCCCGATTTCGATGCCGTAGCGATTGGGCGCCGCGGCGCCGTTCAGTATGCCGATACGGCATCCCCAGATTACGTTCTCCCTTGCGTCCGGCCCCTCGATAACCAGCCCAGACACGGGGCATCGGATAATTGTCAGCCCCTGAATGATGTTTCCACGGCTCACAATGCGCAACGCGGCTTGTGTCATCGGGTAATTCCTGCCGTCCAGGACAATCCCCGATCCGTCAATCAAAACGCCGCCCGAACCGGTCAGCCACAATTCCGAAGTAGTGCCGCCCGTGCCCAGCAGTATCGGTTCCTCGACGTCGGGCGAGAAGGTAATCGTGTCAAATCCTTCGGTATTGTTTGCTGCCTGAATGGCCTCGCGCAGCGACACCAGCCCGTCGGGGCCCACGTCTCCGTTCAGCAGGTCGTCGACAGTCGCACCCAGGCTGGCGTCCTGCACATCGAAATGTGTCGTGACTTCGATGGTCAGCCCGAACAATGGCGGCATCCCCCATAACGCCATTACAAGAATGATACACATCTTTTTCATCGAAGCCACTCCCGGCTACTGCATTCCGCTACTGCATAGTCCTCGCCGTTCCCGGCGTGGGAACGTCCTTCACTCCCCGGCGCGGTTCAGGGCCTTGGCCCGAGATCCGTAACCTCCTATCCAACTCCGTAATACAATACCTGCCACGCCCGCCGTCGTTGCAGGCTGGAACGCGCTTCCAGCGTCCTGTGTTCTTCAAGGTTGCTTCCCTCGCTTCCGGCGCTCAATGCACAAAATGCCGGTGCGCATTATTCTTCACGGCAACCCAGAAATGCGCCTGTGCTTCTGCCGCCGCCCTCTGCATGAACAAGGCATTGAACTCCAGCCACGAGAACTTCAGCGCCTCGACCGGGCCCCGCGCCGCCGCTGTCGCCGTCCACCGCAGGCCGGGGTCGAATTGCGGAAGCACGCCGAGCAGGTCGGGCGCGTGGCGAACATCATGGGTTTGGCCGGCCATGCGGAGTTCGACTTCGCCATGCGTGAGCAACCAGCCCTCGCCGCCGCACATGCCGCCTTGCTCAAACAGCACTTGGCCGCTGGAAAACGCGACCGGTTGGGTCACCCATTGCAGCAACAAGCAGACACGCAGTTTCAACGCGTCGTCCAATCCCTCAAACAGCGCCAAATCCAGCAGCATGCTCCGGTGAAACCGCTCCAGAACGCAGCGTTCCATGGCGTCCACGATCAGGCCCTGCCCGGCAACGGAAAAGGAGGACCTGGCCTTCGCGTAGAACGCGGGCCAGGCAAAGCGCAGCGCGTGAATCGGGGTCAGGGCGCGCACTGTCGCGGTGCGCTGCGCCTGTGGATTGAACTGGTTCATCTCGCCCAACAGCGCCGGGGCCATCAGCCGAATCGGCGCGCCGGCATCCGGCTCCACCTCGACAGAGCCGTCGACGAGCACATAGCCCGTCTCGCCGCCCAGTTCCCCTTGGCGGATGAGAATTTCCCCGGGCGCCAGCGCGACCTCCTTCGACACATCGGCGAACAGCGCCGCCACGGCTCCCCGCTGCGCTTCGGGTATGTACTGCACGAGCGGCAACCCCTGCAGGGTCCGCAATACCTCACCTCGTTCCATGAGCCGGACCTCCCAAGTTCCGGATAAGGTTTCCCCTCAGTGTATCACGTACCTCTTCCGGAGCACCTCATCCGCGATTTTCCTCACGCAACCCATCCGGCGCTGACCAGCGGGTTTGACAGGATCCCCTTGTCTTCCCCCTATAATACTCAAAGGATGTCTCGCATGCATGAAAACCGGCATCGCAACCTATCCGCCGCTTTCGGTTCGGTCGTATTTCTCATAATCGCGGCATACGCATTCTGGTTGTCCGTGGAGGCGCGTGCGCCGTGGTTGGGCGAAGCGCCCATGAACATCGCCGGGTGGATGACCGGCGGTTCGACTCAGATGGCGCGCAACTGGTACCGCGAAGGCGCGTGGCCGTTGCGTTTTGCCATGTATTGGGAACCTGCTTCGGCCGAACAGCAGTACGCCGGCGCGCGCACGCCTTATGTGTCATATCCGCCGGGCGCCATACTGCCGCTGTATCTGCTGGCGCTCCGGCAGGGAAAAGAACCCGTGCCCGGCCTCGCCATGTCGCTGAATCTCGCGCTGCAGGGCATCACGGCGATTTTACTGTCCGCCACAGGGACGCTGCTCTTGCGCCGCGCGGTCTTCTCACGCTGGACCGCTTTCGTGCTGGCGCCGGTCCCCTTCCTGCTCTACGTGTATCTTCCCATATCGTATCACGAACACGCCATGAGTTACTTTGCGGATGCGGCTGTATTGCCGCTGTACGCGCTGTTCATCTTGCTCGAAGTGTGTCGCGAGCGCGCCCGCAGTCCCCGCGTCCGCCGTTGGCTGGCTTTGTCGCAGGCATTAACCGGTTTTTGCGGCATCCTGACGGACTGGCTGTTTGTGTTCCTCGCGTGCTGCGTCTGGCTGGCCCGAGTCTTCCGGGGCACGCTTGGCGACCGGTTGCCGGTCAAGGTCCGCAATACTCTCCTGTTGGGGCTTCCGTTCGCCGCGGGTGTGGCGCTGTTCCTCGGTCAAGTAATCCTCCTGGACGGCATGGACCAGTTGCTGGAACGGTTTCTGATGCGCTCTGGCGTTACGCCGGGGCAGGGCTTCGGCGTTGGAAGAAATCCGCTCGAATTCGCTTCGGCGAACACGTTCTTCACTTTTTCCCTGGACACGCGCTTCTGGAAGGAACATATCCCCGCTTCCTTTGGCACGTACGGGGCCGAGGTCATCGCCGGATGCCTTGCAGCATGGCTGGTAGCAACGGTGCTGGCCATGTGCGCGGCGCTGCGGCGCAGGTGGCTGGCGCGGGGGGCGGATGGCGAAGAGCAGGCGAACTCCTATGGGAGTGTGGGCGTGTTGCTTGCCGCGTGTTTTCTGTATCTTGCCCCTTGTTTGCTCTATTATCACGTATTCAAGCAACACAACAACCTGCTCTTTCACCGGTACAGCGCCCTGAAGTTCGCGGTTCCGCTGGCTGCGATGCCGCTGGTATTGCTGCCCGCCGCGTACTGGCGTTTTTGGTTTCCCGCCAGAGTGTTTCAGACATGGCCCATGCGCTGTGCCTCGCGGATGGCGCCGCTGTTGCTACTGGCGGGCGCCACTCTCCTGCTCATTTCGCTCACGCCGGAACGGCGCGCCCTGTTCGCGTCGGACGACGACTTGCGTCACGTGTCCTCCGGGAAGTTCATCGGGCAGAATACGACGCCCGAAGATATTCTCTTCGCCCCCGCGCCTCCACCTTGGGCCGATATGCCGCAATTTCAGGCATACGCGATGAAGCGGCTGCATCCCGCCAAGTCCCTTTGGGAACTGTATGCTTTCCTGCGCGGTATCGACGGTCCCTGGCAGGCGGCGGTGTTTCTGGACCGGGCGGACCGCCTGGACCGTCTACCGGAATTGCAGGTCTTGGCTCATTCGGCGCGTGTCGCCGTATCGGAGGGTGCAATGACGCTGTTGTTTATAGATAAAGCGCGTTTTGTATCGCTTTGTGACAGCCTTGGCGTTTCCGCGCGGCATCCGAATGACCAGAATGCTGATTATAGGCTCGCCATTCCGGAATTGACGCCGTTGATGCTTGCGTATGAGCATCAAATCGAGATACCCGGCTGGAAACGCGAGTTGGGGGGCATTCCACATCCCGCGGATTATGCTCCAGAGACGCCCGATGGCCGCATCAGCCTCTCTGAACTGCTGCGTCAATTTCAATTGTGCAACAGCGGCGGATATCATCTGGACGCAGGCGCGGAAGGCCATTTCGCGCCGGGACTGGAGTAACACGGGCATATGAGCAAGACCACATCGGCAGACCGCCCCCTGGTCATCATTCTCCTTGGCGCTTCCGGCGACCTGGCTCTGAAGAAGGTGATTCCGGCGCTCTTTGCGCTGTACAGCCGGCGCTTGCTGCGCGAGCGTGTGCGGTTCGTCGGTTACGCGCGTTCTCCCATGACGACAGAGGCTTTCCGCGAACGCATCATGGCGCATCTCACCTGCCGCTACGTGCCCGGCGAGAAATGCGATGATTGGATAAGCCGATTCCTCGACCGCTGCACGTACGTTTCCGGTCAATACGATTCTCCGGATGACCTGCGCCGGCTCCAGGAAATCGTCAGGCCGTCCGACGCGGACACGCCAGTCGATCGCATCTTCTACATGGCCATCCCGCCATTCTTGTTTCTGGACGTGGCGCAGTCCCTGGCAGGTGCGGGCCTCGTCACCGGTTCCGCGGAATCCGGCTGGTCGCGCGTAGTGATCGAGAAGCCGTTCGGGCGCGACCGCGCCTCGTCGGATGAACTCACGCGCAACATGACGCGGGTGTTTACGGAAGAGCAGACCTATCGTATCGATCACTATCTCGGCAAGGAGGTTATCCAGAATCTCCTTGTCCTGCGTTTCGCCAACCTTATCTTTGACCCCATTTGGAACCGCGCGCATATCGAGCAGGTAAAGATTTCCTGGATGGAGGACATCGGCCTGGAAGGCCGCGCGGGTTACTTCGACGACTACGGCATCATCCGCGACGTCATGCAGAATCATTTGCTCCAGATCCTCGCGCTCGTCGCAATGGAGCAACCGGTCCGGCTCGAGGCGGGGTATGTGCGCGACGAGAAAGTGAAGGCGCTCCGCTGCGTGCAGCCCGTGACCGTTGAAGACCTGGTTACGGGCCAATACACGGCGGGCGCGCTGGAAGGGCGGCGACGCCTCGGCTATCTCGAAGAGGAAGGCATCCCCGCGGGCTCGGTCACGCCGACCTATGCCGCCGCCGCACTGCACGTGCGCAACCGTCGCTGGGACGGCGTGCCGTTCCTGATCCGCGCCGGAAAGGCGCTCAACGCGCGCATGACAGAAATCCGCATACGTTTCCGGCCCGTGCCGGGCAACATCTTTCTCCATGCCGCGGGCCATCTCGCCAACAACGAACTGATTATCCGGGTCCAGCCCGATGCGGCGATCACCTTTCGCATCGTCAATAAAGTGCCCGGTCTTGGCATCACGCTCGAAGAAAGCGACCTCGACCTGCAATACGCCTCCGCCTTTCCTGTTCAGATTCCCGATGCATATGAGTGCCTGCTCCTTGACGTCATCGAAGGCGACCGCAGCCTGTTTATTCGCGCCGATGAACTGGCCGCGGCGTGGGACATCTTCACGCCGGTGCTGCACGAGCTGGCGACGCGCGGAACCAAGCCGCGGCCCTATTCGTTCGGCAGCGCCGGCCCCGAGGCGGCGCAGGCACTCGCTGCTCGCTACGGCGCCACGTGGTGATTGCGCATGCCCGCTATCCTTGAGAAGACCTTTTTTTCGCCTGCGGCGCTTCTCGAAGCCGCGCAACACCTCCTGCGCGAAGAACTGCGGCGCGTCTCGACGCAATCGCGCGCGGTCATCATTTCCGGAGGACGCACCCCCCTCCCCATCTATCACGATATTGCGCAGTCGGCGTCTCCGGCGGCGCCGAATGTGAGTGTCTGCTTCAGCGATGAGCGGCACGTCCCGGCCGGTTCTCCAGAAAGCAACTACGGCAACGCCCTTCCCATGCTCGAGGCGCTGCGGCTGCCTCAGGAACGTATCCTGCGCGTCAGGACCGAACTGTCCCTGGAAGAAGCCGCCGCGGATTATGACGCGGCACTTCACGCGTTTCTCGACCGAAGCGGACAAATCCCCCTCGCCCTGCTCGGCATTGGTCCCGACGGGCACACATGCTCTCTCTTTTCGGACGCCGACCTCGAGCGTGCGCGCGAGCGCTACGCGATCCCCGTTACGCGGCCTGAACCGCCCCATCGCGTGAGTGTTACACCCGGACTGCTGGCGCATGTCGAGCGCGTCCTGTTCCTTGTCGCGGTTCCTGATAAAGACACGATTATCCGGCAATTGCTGGAAGCCCCCATGTCCGTCGTCGCGGGCAAGGCCGTCGCGGACTGTCCCCACGTCGAACTGTGGCGGGCGTAGCCAGGTGTGGATTGCTGACCGCTGAGTGGCGCGCACCGGACTCTGCCTTTGCGGGAATTGCGCCTCCGGTCAACGAGGCCGCAGCCAGGTGACGCGCTTCCTGCCCCATTGGCAGCTCTGGCATACCGCGCAGAAAGCGCAGACGGTTTTCCACCGCGAACGCGCGACCCATGGAGGGCTCTGCCACTACCAGCTCCGACGTATGGAGTTCATACGAGGTCCGGTGATTTCCTGCCAAGCGGCTGCGACCAGGTTTCGACTCCGCCGTGCTGCGAGGTGACTGATAATCGAAGTTTCGATGTGGATGCTTTGGCCCAGCGTGTGACACGTCCGCCAAATACACTCATTACGGGCAATCACGGGAAGTTGTTCTGCCTGTAGTCGAACCTGCATCCACAACCTGCCGAGCCGCTTTCAATTGGTTGCGCCGCCTGCGCAGAAGGACGCGAAGCGCCAGGCGGACCCGTCGTGAAGCAGTGTGCCGGTGAACGGATAGGGTCCGGCCCCGAAGGCAGGCGATGCGATGTCCCACGTGCCGGACATAACCGCAACGTCTCCCTGTACCGCCATGCCGTCTATCGTCAGGAGGGACCGCGCCGCCGCGCCCCACATGACCGCTGTGTCCAGCATCGTGACCAGGTAATCCGGCTCTCGGAACACGAAATACTCGCCGTTTTGTGTCGCCGCCGCCATCAGACATGCCCCATTATGGTAAATGCCATGCAGACCGCGCGTGTGTCCTTCCCGCAGTGCCCCCTCCCACCGGTGCGCCAAATCCGACAACGCTTCCGCCGTCCCGGCGTCCGGCGTTTCCGGTTGCCGCAAAACAGTCAGCGTGAGGAATCGCAGCGCGCCGCGCGGCCCGTCGGGCGTGGCAGCAAACCATGCCTTTGCCGGAGCGCCGCTACTGCCCGCCAACTCCAACTTCCCGATAACAAACCGCCCCGCATCTCGCGCTTCGCGCGCCTGCGCGCGGCAGGTTGCATCAAGACGGAACGCCTGCGCTCGCTCAGGACTGCGCCGCAATTCCTCGCGCGTCGCAGTGATTGCGCCGCTGCTCCCGCATGATACCGCCAGCGAACCCTGGCTGCTGAACAAGGTCCAAAGCGGCGGGTCACCATTTGCCAGCGCGCGGCACAATGCTTCCGCGAGTTGCTGCTCAGCCGCGGCGGGCTCCCCAAGCGGCCCGGTTTCCGTTTTGCCCCGCAGACTCTGAAGCAGTGGCTCCCGGTGCGCGTTGTCTGCAACGAGGAACGTCAGGCCGCGCGTGGCCGTATCCGGCAGGGCCGCGGGGTTGCCCCAGCGATCAAAGGAATGTACCCCGGGCGGTATCGCGACAGGCAGGGGCTCCTCCCCGTCTCCGTCGCTGTGCAGCACGACGATAATCGTGGGCGCTTTGCCATAGGGCCGGTCCGCATGCTGTTCAAACACATGTGCGCTGATATCGTGTGCGGGGCGCAATCGCTCTCTGTACGCCGCTCCCTCGACAAAATGCGCGAGCGCCGCGAGCGTAAGATGCATCGGCTTGAGCAAATACTCCGGTTCGACCAGCATGTGCGTTGGCCAGCCATGACGCGGGTCGTCGTGTGTCGAATAGGCAATGAAACAACGGTTTCCAGCGGCAATCGCGCTGAGGTACATCCGCGCGTACTGGTCCGCGCCACGCGACCAATCGCCGACGATTTCGGGGTTCGCGAAGGAGAAAAACGAGCCGTGGAACCGCGCCACGTCCGGGCCGCCCTCGCTGAACAATAGCGGCTTAGGCGCGCCGTACTTTGCCTGCTCCGCGTTCAAGCGTGCGGCCACACGCGCAATGGCGTCGTTCGGACACCCGTGCAGATTCGGGTCGTACCGATGCCACGAGAGCATGTCAAAGTACGGATATGCCCCCTCGGCCAGCACCAACTGTTCCCAGAACGGCGGGTAGGTATTTACGCCGGCAATAGTGCTATCGGGATTTGCCGTTTTTGCCTCCTCATATGCCGCGCGCAACAGTTTTGCGTAGAATTGCGGCGTACCGCCGGGAAAGAACCGGAACATGTCCCAAGGCTCGTTCCATACCTCCCAGCGGTCGATCCGGCCGGCGTAGTGTCCGACAACCGCACGCACATAGGTTCGCCAATGGTCCACGCTGCGCGGCAGGCCGTAGATACTCCAGTAACCGCCTTGCTGCGTGCCCGATTCCCATGCCGGGGAACCATCGAGCATGCCCAGCACGCAGAGGCCGCGGTTCCGCGCCAAGTCGATTTCCGCGTCGAACCACCGCCACTTGCCCGGCTCCGGCTCCGCCACGCCCCACTTCGTGCATGCCGCGGCGTCGTGGATGCGGCACCACTTATAGCCCAACCTCGCCACCGCGCTGACATCAGGTTCGCGCAACGCCACATGCACGCCGAATGGCGAATCCGGGCATAGCCCGGCCACCGGTTCCGCGGCCCGCGCCAGCAGGGTCTCTCCCATGAGCGATAAGGGCGCGCCCGCGGTATTGGCAACGTGCGCCTCCACACGCAGCATACCGTTCAATGTCGTTGCAGACCCGGTCAGTTCCAACGTCTGTTGCCAAAACCCGGTCCCGTTGATGGGAACACTCGGACAGTCTTCCGTCGCGCCCGTGGCATGAATGAGGCGCAGCGCGAGGCGGCTTGCGTCCTGCGCGCCTACGACCCGCGCCTTGATGCGATGCGCCTCCAAACCTGTGACGACGCCCCAAGGGGCCACCGGTTCCAGGACAACCCCTGCAGGGTGCACCGGCGGACGCCACTCGGGCGGCAACGGCGCGACCTCCTCGCTTAACCACAACCCGTCCAGCCAGACCGTGCAGTTCTCGCCCTCCAACGCCAGCGAGAGGAAATAATGACCCTTCAGTGCTTCCGGCAGCACCCCCTGCAAGACGATGCCTGCCCATTCCTTCCCGGCCATCGCCGTCCGGGACAGCAACCCTTGTTCCGGCTGATTATTGTCCCGCAGCGTCAAGAATACCTTGGCCCCCGGCGGCTCTGAACGCACCCAGACCGCGGCCGCGTGCGGCAACCCGGCGCGTAACGCCCGCGCGGGGCCGAGAAGCTCCGCTCGTCCCCTGCCCTCGAATTGCAGCCGCGCGGCGCCTGTGCCGAACGGCTCCGCGGCATCGTCCGCCGTCCAGGAAACATTGTCTAGCTCCGCCAGCCAGCCGGCGCCCAGGCCCGCACCCAAATGTTCCATGTTAAGCAGGTTCTCATCTGCGTTCGCAGCGCTTCCCAAGAGCACGGAAGCAAAGCACGCTGATAGCGCCATCCGCAGGCTAAGGTGCATCGGGCAAGGTTTCCTTGGAGCGCGGGCGCGTCAGACATGGGCCGCGACGGGCCCTCTGGGGAAGCTTATTCATTTCTCGGCCGGGTCTTCTTCGAGACAGCGTTGCATCTCGGGAAACTGCTCGCGATATTTGACGACCGTCAACAGACTCGGCGCGGGATTGTCTTCGAGCATACGGTTCAGCGCGTTCAGCATCTCGCGTTCGTTCGGCGCCACTTGGCAATCGTCAAAGACTACGCGCAAGACTGCCGAGACGGCGGCAATGCCGAATACTCCCGCGTCCTCGTCCTGCGCGGCCTGCGCCAAGGCTTCCACTTGCGCCCGCTCGGATTCCGGAATCTTCCCCATGGCGAGCAGCTCGCGATACTCGTTCGCGAATCGTTTCTGCATGGCTGTGCGGGTTTCAGTCAATTGTGTGGCGGCTTTTCGATAGACCACCGCACCGGCGGCCAACGCCATGCAAAGCGCGACCACCCCTCCGGCCGCGCAACCGCGCAGCCAGCGCCGCTCAGGGCGTTGACCCTCGCTCATGCGCCGTCCTTTGCGCTTTCCGCGAATGCCATGCTGGCGAACGACACGATGCCGCCCGCCGGGTCAGGCGCGTGCCCATAATGCAGCACGCGTCCCACGCACGCGTCGTCCAGCATCTTCAGCGTTGCGTAGATGCAACCCAGACCACAGACTTTTCGCGCATTACCGTCCTGCATTACCGATCCATACCAACGCTGGGGCGCGCACGCCGCCGCGTGGGCCAAGTCCTCTTCGTCACGCAGGCGCACCGCCTCGACCACGCCGTCGTCGATGTCGAAGGGGTCGCCGAACCGCTTGCCAACGTGGGCCAGGTCGGCGCCCGCGATCACCGAAACCCGGCGTTCGGCCGGCGCGGCATAGGCGCGGCACGCCTCCAGAAACGTCGCGACGGGCTCGATACCGGACGGGTCCGTGTTGTCACAGTCTTCCGAAAACGGCGCACACAGAATAGGAACAATCCTGACGGCCGTCCCGTAAAGGTAGGCCAACATGACCGCCTGAAACTCGACGGAATGCTCGTTCCGGTGCGCAAGTTCATTGGAGAAGATGTCCCATCCACAGGCCGCCGCAATGTGGTCGACCGCGTCCCGGTCCGTGTCCAGAACGCCGAAAGGCGTGGCGAACGGTTTGCGCGTGACGATGAAAGGCGTGGAGCCTCCCGCGTGCGCGACGCCAAAAATGAATACGGTCCTGGGAACGCCCGCTTCGTACAAGCGCTTGTAGCCATGGGCGTAGGCCGCGCCACCGCGCGTAAAATCGATGTGCGGCACAATCACGCCGCGAAGAGGCGGCGCATCGTCTCCGCCGCGGGGTCCCAGCGCTCCTGGCCCTCCGTCAATAACGAAAAAGCTGTCTATGAATGCGCGCAGCAGCGCCGGGTCGCTTGGATAAGACTTGTCGGCAAATGCAGTAGGCCTCAAAGGCGCTTCTCGAAACTCCGCTTCCATCCGGGCCAGGCGCTTCAAGTAGCGGGGCGTCAACAGGAACCCCGCTTGGTCCAGATACTCAACGACCTGCATGATCTGGTCTTGCGGGACCTGCGCACCGCCGCATTGCTGGGCGAAGATGCTCTGCACTGCCGCAAGGTCGTTTTCGCCATCGAGACAGCTGGCGATGAGGAAAGCGTGGGGCGACAACAACAACTGTTCCTCGACGCACCCCGAGGGGTCGTGCATACAGAAGTGCGGCTGGCCCTCGTGCTCAATGAGCACTGTTTCAATCGCGCGTAGAGGCGGCAATGGCTTAGTCATGATGACCTAGCCTAAAGACCCGGAGGCCGTGGATGCAATCCCCCCTGCAGAGTCGTTTTTCGAGCACGCAGCCAGGCTGTCGCCGTCTGGCGCATCCGGCGGTCATATGTCCTGCAGGCGTTCTTGTGCGTACGCCACGGCGTTGCGAAAAACCTGCAGGCCGAATCCTTCCTCAGGGAGGTTCTCGCGCGTCCAGCGGGGATGCTGCGTGCGCGTGACAAAAGCCTCCGGGTGCGGCATCAGTCCGAATACACGGCCGGACGGATCGCAGATACCCGCGATATCGTCGATCGCGCCGTTGGGATTCGCGGGATAGATGCCCTGCGCGGGCGCGCCGCCGGGCGTGGCGTACCGGAACACGACCTGACCGTTGGCGCGCAGCTTTTCGAGCGTGGCGCCGTCTCGCGGGATGAACTTGCCCTCGCCGTGGCGGATGGGCACTTCGAGGCTGGTGATGCCCTTTGTCCATACGCAGCGGTTGGCGGGAACGGCTGTCAAGGTTACCCAACGGTCTTCAAATCGGCCCGAATCGTTGTTTGTAACGGTCACTTCCTGCCGGAATTCGCCGTTGAACAGCGGCAAGATGCCCATTTTCACCATAACTTGGAACCCATTGCAGATGCCGATGGCGAGTTTGCCCGCCCCAAGAAACTCGTGGAGTGGTTGGCCGAGCTTGAAACGCAGCCTGTTGGCGAGAATCTTGCCGGATGCGACGTCATCGCCAAAGGAAAAGCCCCCGGGAATGGCGAAGATGTGAGATTGCCGAAGTTTCTCCGGATCGGCGACCAGGTCGTTTAGATGGACGAACGCAGCCTCCGCGCCGGCCAGACGAAACGCGTGCGCTGTCTCGTTTTCGCAGTTAATCCCGAATCCGGTCAATATCAGTGTGCGTACCACAAGCCTGAATGCCTTTCAATGCTCATCATCCGTCTCGATACCCCGCCCCGGCGGTGTATCGCTTCCTCCAGGCGCTTTGCGCCGTTCCCTGACGCCCATTACACACGCCCATCACCAATGGGCGCTACCAGCGCAGTGGCCGTTGCCACGCTTCCTTGAGTTCCGCGAGCGGCGCTTGGATTGATGCGCCGTTGCGGCTCGCCACTTCGAGAAGCGAATCCGGCGTCACGACGCCCAGCCGCGTCACCGGGCACCCATCCAGCGCCGTTTCGAAACGGTCCGATTTCTCGGGAGGCACGGTAGCGACGAACCGGCTCTGCGACTCGCTGAACAGAGCAACAACATCGCTCTCGATATCCATCGGGGCGAGATCGAGGCGCATGCCATAACCGCCTGCGAAGGCGCTCTCGGCCAGCGCCACGGCAAGACCGCCGTCGCTGCAATCGTGACACGAAGCGACGAGTCCTTCGCGGATGGCCGACGACAGCTTTTCGTAGAGCAGGCGCGCCCTCGCCGGATCGACTTTCGGCACGTTTGCGCCCAGTTGCCTGCGCAGCGCGAGATACTCGCTGCCGCCCAGTTCGTTTCTCGTCTCACCAAGGACGTATACAAGGTCGCCGGGTTTCTTGACGTCCATCGACACGACCTTGTCCGTGTCTTCGATGATGGCGGCGGCGGTGAACAGCACGGTCGGCGGGATCGAGATCTTCGTATCGCCGATCTTGTAGTCGTTCTTCATGCTGTCCTTGCCGCTGATGAGCGGGATGTCGTAGGCGGTGCAGACGTCGTACAGCGCCTCGCAGGCGCGAACAAGCTGCGCGAGTTTGAAGCGGCCATCGGGCGTCTTCTCGCTCTGTACCGGATCGGGCCAGCAGAAGTTGTCGAGGCCGGCGATAAGCCCGAGCCGCGCGCCCACCGCAATCAGATTGCGGACGGCTTCGTCGATGGCGCACGCCATCATGTGGTACGTATCGAGGTCGCTGTATTTCGGGCAGATGCCGCAGGAGACCGCGAGACCGCGTTTCGAGCCGGGCACGGGCCGGATCACGCCCGCGTCGCCGGGGCCGTCATGATGGACGCCCTGGAACTGCTTGAGTACGCTCTGCCCCTGCACTTCGTGGTCGTACATACGCACGAACACTTCCTTGCTGCAGACGTTGAGCGAGCCAAGCACCGCTTTCAGGTCTTCGGTCAGGTTGGTGTCCCCGACGATGATTTCCGGTTCCGGTTGCGGGGGCGTCCAGGCCGCCTCGAGGCGCATCTTGGGAACGCCGTCGTGCAGGAAATCCATGTCGAGCGCGCCGATTAGCTCGCCGTCGTAATAACACTCGAGACGTCCCGCGTTCGTGAAATCGCCGAGCACGGTCGCCTCGACTTCCCGCTTCCTCGCCAGCGCGAGAAAGGCGTCGATCTTCTCCGGCGGCACCGCGAAAGTCATGCGCTCCTGCGCCTCGGACAGGAATATCTCCCAGGGGGCGAGTCCGGCATACTTCAGCGGAGCGCGTTCAAGATGCACTCGCGCGCCGCCCGCGCCACGCGCCATCTCCCCGACGCTCGAGGACAGGCCGCCCGCTCCGTTGTCGGTAACGCTGTTGTACAGGCCAAGGTCGCGCGCTTCCAGCAGGAAATCGGCCATTTTCTTCTGTGTGATCGGGTCGCCGATCTGCACCGCCGTCGCAGGCGAACCCTCGTGCAACTCTTCAGACGAGAACGTCGCGCCGTGGATGCCGTCCTTGCCGATGCGTCCGCCGGTCATGACGATGAAATCGCCCTTGCAGGCCTTCTTCACGTGGCTGGGCCGCCCGGCGACTTCGCGCGGGATCAGGCCTCCGGTACCGCAGAACACCAGCGGTTTGCCCAAGAAACGGTCATGAAAGACGATAGCGCCGTTTATGTCCGGGATGCCGCTCTGGTTGCCGCCGTCTTTCACCCCGCGATGCACGCCGCGCAAGACGCGCCGCGGATGCAGCAGGCGTTCCGGGATTTCGCCCTCGTAGAACGGCGACGCGAAGCAGAACACATCCGTATTGAAGATACAACGGCAGCCAAGCCCCGCGCCGAGCACGTCACGGTTCACGCCGACGATGCCGGTCATCGCGCCGCCATATGGATCGAGCGCGGACGGGCTGTTGTGCGTCTCGGCCTTTAGTGCGAAGTTGTGGTGCTCATCAAACCGGATAGTGCCGGCGTTGTCGTCGAACACGCTAACGAGCCAGTCGACCTTTTGGGCGACCGCATCGGTTGTTGCCTTCACATATGTTTTGAACAGGCTGTTGACCGTCCGTTCCTGCCCGGTTTCGTCCGTGTACTCTATGTCAGCATTGAAAATCTTGTGCTTGCAGTGCTCGGACCAGGTCTGGGCGAGGATTTCGAGTTCAATATCGGTCGGGCGCGGCGGCAGGCCGAGCTCCTCGCGGGCGGCGCGCACCGCCGGATCGCGGTAGTGCGCCTGAATGGCCTTCATCTCGTGCCGTTCGAGCGCGAGCACCATGTCCCGGCTCAATTGCTGCAAGGCGTCATCGGATTGTTCAAGATCGATTTCATGGACTTCCGGGTCGCTTTGCGTGGTGACGATCGGGAGCGCCAGCAGCGGCTTGCCGTCCAACGCGCGCATCTCGGCGGCGGACTTCACAACCCATTGTTGAATAAGCTCGTTCGCCAGCAAATCGCGGGCTATTCGCGCGCACGTTGCCGTATCCACGCCGCCGCGAATGGCGTACAGCGTAGACTTGAACACCGTTTCGCCCGCGGCCAGCGGGCGGCCCAGCACGTCGGCAATTCCCTCCGCGGAAGTCTTGCCAACGTTGTCCGTGACGCCCGGCAGGAATCCAACCTCGACTACGAAATCGTAATCACGCGCCAGCGACCGGTTAATCGCTGACTGTTGAATGACCGGGTCGGTGAATAGTTCGCGACGGACGATTTCCAGGTCTTCGTCCGTCAAGGCAGCATGGATCGTATAGACGTCAATGGCGCGCACCTCATCGACGCGTATATCCAAGTCTTCGGCCAGTTGACTTCGCACCGACGCGCCCGCCGGGTCAGGCAAGCCAGGTTTCATCGCCACTTCGATACGGCTAGGCATACTGCAATGTCCCGGTATAGTTCACTTTGCGCTCCCCCGCCAGTACACGGCCGACTATCATGGCTTTTTGGCCCGCCATCTCGATGTTCTCAATCGCCTTGGCCGCGTCTTTTTCAGGGACCACGATGAGAAAACCTATGCCCATGTTGAACGTGCGCAGCATCTCGCTGTCCGCAACGCGGCCCGCTTCCTTCAGGAAGGCGAACAGGCGCGGTACCGTCCAACTGCCGAGGTCAATCTCGACACCGGCGCCGTCGGGAAGCACGCGCGGCAAATTGTCGGTGATGCCGCCGCCCGTCACATGCGCCATGCCACGCACATCAACGAGTTTCATAACGATTTGCATGAGTTTCGCGTAGGTGATGTGCGGCTCCATGAGCGCTTCCGCGACGGTCCTTCCGAGGCCGGGGATTTCGTCTTCCGGTTTGAGTTTGGCCGCCTCGAAAACAATCCGCCGCGCCAGGCTGTAGCCGTTGGTGTGAAGCCCCGAGGACGGAAAGCCAATGACAACGTCACCGGGCTCGATGTGGGAGCCGTCCACGATGTTCTTGCGGTCTACGACGCCCACAATTGTTCCCGCCAGGTCGTATTCGTTTGCCGCGTACATTCCCGGCATCTCCGCCGTCTCGCCGCCGATGAGCGCACAACCGGCGTAGCGGCACCCCGCGGCCACGCCGCGAATAACATCGCCGATGATCTGCGGATCCATCTTGCCCGTGGCAAGATAATCGAGAAAGAACAAAGGCCGCGCGCCTTGGACGAGGATGTCGTTCACGCAATGCGACACCAAGTCCACGCCGACGGTATCGTGCTTGTTGGTCATGAACGCAAGTTTGAGCTTCGTGCCGACGCCGTCAACGCTCGAGACGAGGACGGGCGCTTCCATCTCTTTCACGTCGAGCAGGTACATGGCCCCGAAACTGCCGAGGTCCTGCAAGACATTGTCATTGAACGTGCGCTTTATTGCCTCTTTCGCGCGGGACAGGGCCTCGTTCGCGGCATCGATATCGACGCCGGCGTCTTTGTAACTGAGGCCCGGTGCGTGTTCACTCATGGTTGGGGTTCCTCCGGAAAGAAAACAAGAATACCGGCCGTGGGCGGTCAAAGCAAATGCAGCGCCCTTGCGCGTCCGGCCGAACCGGCCGTTGACACCGCGCTTCCGGGCGCACACCCGCGGACGGGCCGCTGCACGCTGGCGCATGCAGCACAACGGAAATGTTAAGATGCCGCCCGTGCTTGCCAACGCCGGAATACTGCCTCATATTCGATTAGGGTGAGACACCGCATGGAAGCAGCCAACTTCCTTTTCCTTCATCCCCGAGGTCCGATTTACGGATACATCGGAGCGCACGGTGTGCGCGAATTACGCCTGCCGTCCGGTGACGGCTCAGACGCACGGATATACCTGCTGCACGGCGCGCCCAACATCGGTCTGGGCCGCCGCCTGCACGCCGCGCTGGAACAGTACTTCCAGGGAATACCGCAGGACTTCGGTGACATTCCGCTCGATTACGGGCCCGCCACCCCGTTTCGGCGCTCGGTTTGGGACACCGCACGGACGGTCGCCTGGGGCGTCACCAGCAGCTACGGCGACCTGGCGCGGCGCATGGGCAAGGGGCTGTCGTCCGCCAGGGCAATCGGCGCCGCGCTTGGGGCGAACCCGCTGCCGATTCTGGTACCGTGTCACCGTTTCATTGCGGCGGACGGCAGTCTCGCGGGCTTTGCCGCGGGCCTGGATTGGAAGCGGGAATTACTCCGGCTGGAAGGGGCGCTTTGGTGTTGACGGAGCTGCTTATGCTGGTTTCTTCGCGGCGGCTTTTTTCCGCTTTTTGCGGCGGCTCTTGCCGAAACTGCCCGCGTAAATCTTGCCCCGTCGGGTGCGCTTGTCGCCTTTGCCCATAAACTCATCTCCTATCGTTTTGCCAAGTTGGCGTTTATCGCGAGAGCGTCTGTTCTGGCGGACGGCCGCGCGCGACCCTCCGCAATTAGTTCAAGTACCCCAATGCTTCCAGTTGCCTGCGTTCGGCATCATCTTGTTCCAGTTGCGACTCCGTCGCGGGTCCGCTGACGGCAGTTGCCGCATGTCTCCGCCACGATAGCGCATGGGCGAGCAGGTAGTCTGTCAGAACAGGCCGCAACGGGACCAGGTCGCGCCGTTCCTCCGGGTCGCGCTCCAAGTCGTACACTTCCAGGCGCCGTCCCATGGTATCTCGAATCAGCTTGAACCGCTCCCACCAGAACGCCTCGAGCGGATCCCAAGTATGAGTTGCTACAAGCCAGTTGTTTTGAGCGTAGGCTCGCACATCCCCGGCGTCCAGCGCCTGCCAAGGCCGGACAAGGCTGCGCCCGGCGATGGATTCGGGCGCCGCCGCGCCGAGAACATCGCAGATCGTCGGGTAGAGGCACACGGTGGACACGGGCATGGTGTTGAGCGCGGGAAAAGCCTTTGTGACCCCGGCGCCCCATAGAACAAGCGGTACGTGCGTCACTTCCTCATAGAGGGTTTGCCCATGCGAAAGGAAATCGTGTTCGAGAAACGCCTCGCCGTGGTCGGCGGTTACGATGACGAGCGTATTCTCCGCCAAGCCCAGTTCCGTGAGCATGTCGCGCAGTTTGCCTATCTCTGCATCGACCGACAACAGATTTTCGTCGTAGCGCGCGCGCAGAACGAGGCGTTGCTCCCGGTTGAGCGCAACGCTGCTGTCCTTCACTCCGCGCATGAAGTCCGCGGTGGGTTTCACGGAGCCGGTGGGGTCCACGGTGAAATGGTCCCAGTACGGGGACGCTGCGATGTACAGCTCATGCGGCGGTCGGTAATGCAGATACAGGAAGAACGGCTTTTCCTTGCTCCTCTGGAGAAAGTCCCGCGCTTTCACCGTGAGCAGGTCGGGGTGACCGCCCGCATTGAGGATTTCCACCGTTTCGTAGGCTTCCGCCCATTCGTCAAAATAGTCGGCGATACCGAACTTCGGTGAGATCCAGTGTTGCTGAGAGATGCATCCGGCATAAATGCCCGCTTGCCGGAGCACCTGCGCCAGGCGCGGCGCGGAGTCGGCCACGCGCAAGGGCTGTTCCGGCGCGTTGTGCTGGAAGGGATACAGCGAGGTCACGAGGGACCAGGAGGAACTGTAGGTATACGAGGCGGGCGCGTATGCACGGGAAAAACGCACCCCTTCCGCGGCAAGCGCATCGATGCTGGGCGTGGTATCGCGTTCGTATCCGTAGCAACCCAGGCCGGAAGCGCGCATGGCGTCGCAGATTATCAGGATTACGTTGCGCGTCTTGAATCCGGCATCCAGAGGAGCGTAGGTCACACCCGCTTCCGGCGCGGCAGCAAGAATCCGGGGCGCGCGCCAGCGCACCGTGGCGGGAAGCGCGCCACCCGTGGTGTCGAAAACGAATTCGACCACCTTGCCCTGGAACAGTGTCAAGTCGTACGCAAACGGCTGCGGGCTCCCATTCGCGAACAGTTTGCGGTCGGTGGGACCGTCCAAGTCGTCCGCGCGCAGCGACACGGACCACGCCGCATCGACCGGGCTGGTCTCCGGCGGCTCCATTTCGAAGCGGCAATAGCCGGAAGCCGGTAGCCGCACGGGATATTTTAACAGGGTGCCGGGCGGCTGAAGCACGGTCTCCCCGTCCAAGACCAATTCCGGGCTGTCCGGCGGCGGGCCCGGAACGGCTGCGGCGCCAGCATCCGTGAGGTCAAGGCTGAGCAGGCTGAACGCGTGGTTGCGCTTGTCCTCCCCTTCTTCAAATGCTCCGCGCGAAAGCGCAAACCGGCTTACAAACGTAATGCGGTTGGCGCCGCGCTTCTGGATGGCCCGGGGCACGGAGAACGTGGCCGATTCGGTTCCCCAGCCACGTTTGAGGTCAAACTCGATAACGCCCAGACGGGTCTGGTTCCAGGAAACCTCCACGCGTTGCGCTCCGGCGTCTTCAAGGTACGCCGGCCGCATTTCCAGGGTCAGGTTCAGGTCGCGTGGCCGCAAGACGGTGATTTCCAGCGTGGCCAGCCGGGAGCGCGCCCAGAAATCCTTGTCCGACGCCATGAATTTGCGGACCCCCTGTCCGACCCAGCCTTCGCCCAGGCATGAGAAGCTCTCATAGGTATCCTTGTTGAAAACAAGATGCGCGGTTTCCTGCTCCAGGAGATAGGCGCTCGCGGCAGCTGCAAAGGCGCGGTAGCAGGCCTCCGCCGCCGGGCCGGGCATTGGCTGAGCCAGAACAGGATTTGCCGCGGAAACACCCAGAACGCACCCCAATGCGCCGCACCAGATCACTATGCGATTCGGAGTTCCCCAACGGGGAATAGCAGCCATCAAAAAGACTCCCAGGATTTTCGGAGACTCTAGCAGAGCGCATTTACACGGGTCAAAGCGCGGACAAGAATTGCGGAATGAAATTCGCCGCGGTTGCGCCCGTCACGCCGAGTCAAAATATCGCTTTAGCGCATCAAGCAACGCCTCAGCGAACCACTGCCGCCATTGCGGATCAGCCAGGCGCTGCCGGTCCGTGGCGTTATTCATGTTCGCCACTTCCGCCAGAACCTTCGTGGGAATCCCGGCGTTGCGCAGGACGGCGGGCAGATAGGCGCGGCCGCCGCTTTGGCGGATGACGCTACGGATTGGCGTGCTCGCGCTGTGCACCTTGAGGGGCGGGTTGTGGCCGCGCAAGCTCGCAAGCATGGTCTCCGCGAGATTGAGCGAGAGTGCTTCATCGTGGCGGCGCGACTCGGCCGTCGTCGTGACGCGCCGGTAATCGCGCGCTTCTTCATAATTGTCGTAGATGCTTCCGTCGGGCTGCTCCGAATCGCGGCGATGCGCGGCGCCTGGTATGTAGATCATGGCGCCGCGCAGTTGTTCATTGAAAAGCATATCGCAGTGGATGCTGACAAAGACGAACTTGCGGTCATCCACGCCCGCGGCCCGTTCCTTCCTGTAGAAAGCGTTGGCCAGATACCAGCGCAGGTTGGCGGATATTTTCGCGTCGTCGTTGGGATATGGGGGCGTCGTCAGCAGTTCCTCGTCCGTATCGTGCTGGAATTCCTTCTGACCAACGCACGTGAAACCGGCGCTGCGGTCGCGAACGGTAATATACACTTTGGCGCGGGTGGTAGTTTCGAGCATTGCTTTGAGGCGGCAGGTAATGTCGTACGCTAATTCGTCCTCGAAAAGCCCCGCGCTGTGGACTGCGGCGCCGTAGTCGCGGCCGCCGTGGCCCGGGTCGAGCACGATCACAATACCCTCCAGGTCCTTTGAGTGGACACGGTTCTGTTGCAGCCGGGTCGCCTCGGCCCGCGTGGCCTCGTAGGCCTCCCGCTGCGCGCTCCCCTGCGGATAGAACCGGTCGCTGAGCATTTCGATGGGAATGCGAATCTTCTGGCCTGCCGCAATGTCGCAAACGTCGCGGATTCCGCTGCGTTTCTGGATGCAACGGCAGGCCTCCAGTATGTCTGCGTGGTCCCGGAAGTCGGTGAATCGCACAACCACGGACGTGTAGAGCGCCTCGCCACGCTTGATGCGGTATACCGCGTGCTGGCCTTGCGCATCGGTTTCAAACAGGAGGTCCTCGGGCAGGACGAGAGGCGGCGTCTCCCCTTCGCCCTCGCCAGGACTCCCAGGCGCGGGCTGTTCACCGGATTCCGGTTGCTGTGTCTGCCCGCCTTCCCGAGCCGCATCACGTACCGCAATCAGCGGCGGTGGAGGCTTTGGAGTCGGCGCCTGAAACGCTTCGGGCAGGAGCTGGCGCGGTATCAAGACCACCTGGCCTTTGCGCAGCGGTGTGGGAACGTCCTTGTTCTGTTCATTCCTTTCCAGCACGCAGGCGTTCGACGCATCGTTCGTGAACCAGAGCGCCAAGGCCCGCCAGTCCTCCTGGGCCAATGCCCCCTCGAACATCACCGCATGCCACCAGCCATAGGAATCCACGTAGTCATCCGGGAACAGCGCGAGCAGGGTCGCGCGGCGCGTTGCGGCATTCAGCCGTTCATAAGAAACCGCAACCGCTATGCGGTTCCTGTACACGCCCCATTCGTCCGGGTTCGCAAGGTACTTTGCGAAGAATGCCTTCGCCCCATCCCCTTGCGGCGGACTGCACTCGAGGTACACCGTTCTTCCCCCCCGCACGGCCGCATAGACTCCCGGTTCCAACGGCTGCCGCGTTACAGCCTCGCCAAGAGCTGCTGAGACTCCCTGTACAAACAGAAATGTGAGGAAGAGACATCTTATTGGGACACAGGAACAAGGGGCAGAACGTGAGTAAGAGGCGAGGCTGCCACTGTGTTGGGCCATGTCTCGTGCTCCGCGCAGGTTCGGCCAATCCGGACCTGGAACCTACATATGGTAGCACGTGCGGGCACCCGCACACAACATATAGTGTAAACGGGCGAAGACTCGGTCTTGCGGGAGGCGGAGCGGTCAGCCGCTGATTAACGTAAGTGAAGCTGTTGCTGGGGATACAGCTCGCGGAGCCGGTGCCAGATGTACTGTCTGAGCGCCTGCGCGTCGGCGGGTTCGAGGTCCAAAAACCGGAACCCGTAGAGATGAGCGTTGCTCGTGCGCTCCGGGCTGGCGGCGACGGAAATGACCTCCGCGACGGTGGTGATGCGATGCCCGGAGGGGAGTGCGAAGGAAAGGTCGACCGCATCGTTCACGAGCAAGGCGGCGTCAGATTCCACGAGTATGCCTCCCGCGCTGATATTGCGCGCGTGCCCTTCGTAGGGCCGGGGGTGCGCCTGCTCGCGCATGGAGACGGCCAGAGCGGCGGGCACGCGCCAGTTGGTTCTGTGCTGCGTACGGAAGGGCGATTGGGTGCGCGCAAGCAGAAGGCCGTCACCAATGCCCTTCGGCGATTCGAACACTTCCATATCGTAGGACGTATATCCGTTTTCGTCGTGAAACTCGAGTTGCACCTGCATGCCTTCGATGGGAAAGTTCTGGACAGGAAAACTGACGCGCACGCTGGCCGGGGTCACTTCGAGAATGCCAACGAGAAAACGCTGTCCCAAGAGCAACAACAGTGCCCGGTTGCCAACCTGCAGATGTTCGGCGGTGGAATCCGCGGACGATGGTTTCGGCATGAGCAGCATTCTCCTTCGGACTCTATGATAGCATCATTCTATCAGAGAGCCGGTGCGATGCACAGCCCGGAGAACATGAACCCGGAACGAACAATCGTTAGGGGCCGCAGGCCGGCACCCCGACTCTGTGTGCTGTCTCATCCCGTTCTGATAAGATGAGACCCGGCCCCTTGACACGCAAGAGTCTCCGTCGTGACGCGGCGGTCGCTGCGAATGTCGGGTTTTCCTGTATCCCGATGTCCCCCGCGGCAAGAAATAAGGAATCACCTGATGATGGATTTTCTGGACCCCGAGACAGCCTTCGCCCTGGCGAGCGTGCGCACCGCAGCGCGGCTGACCGCCCGCATCCGCGCAGGAATGCCGCCCGCACATCTGACCAAGACCGACATGAGCCCGGTGACCGTGGCGGATTTTGCAGTACAAGCTTATGTCGCGAGGGGATTGGCGGAGACGTTCCCTGATGACGCGCTGGTGGGCGAAGAAGGGTCCGCTGTGCTTGAATCAGACAGCGGTGCGACGATGCGGTCGCTGGTTGCGGCGTTTCTGAAGGAGGAGGCGGCGGACACGACGGAGGAGCGCGTCTGTGCGTGGATTGACCGCGGCGCAGGTCAGGCGACGGGTCGATTCTGGACGCTCGACCCGGTCGACGGCACGAAGGGCTACCTGCGCGGCGGACAGTACGCGATCGCACTGGCGCTGATCGAGGACGGCGTGGTTCAATTGGGCGCGCTGGGCTGCCCGGGGCTCGACACGCAGTGCCGCCCCGCGCAAGAGAGCGGTGCAGTGCTCGTGGCGCGGCGCGGCCATGGCGCGTGGATAAGCCCGCTCTCCGCAGGAAGCAACGATTTCACGCCGCTTCGCGTATCGGACTGCGCCGACCCGCGGCAGGCGCGAATTCTCCGTTCCTACGAGTCGAGCCACACGAATGAAGGCCAGATCGACGCCATTGCCGCGCACCTTGGGGCGGCGGCGCCGCCGGTCTTGATGGACAGCCAGGCAAAATATGCGGTGCTGGCGGCGGGTGGAGGTGAGATCATGCTGCGTCTCTTGTCTCCGAAACAGCCCGATTACAGGGAACGTATCTGGGACCAGGCGGCGGGCAGCATTGTGGTCGAAGAGGCGGGCGGCCGCGTGACGGACCTGTGCGGTGAGGCGTTCGATTTTCGCGCGGGCCGCCTGCTCGAACACAACACGGGCGTATTCGTATCCAACGGCCATTTGCATGAAGCCGGTTTGCGCGCCATTGCGGCCGTATGCGGATCGGGAAACTGTTTGATTTGAAACATGTCGTGGTAAAGTCTAGAATATATGCTTCTTAGCCGGGGCATGTGTGGAAACGCGGCGCGCGGGATTGTTCAGTCGCCCCAATGATGGCACATCCGGGCGATGGCCGCATTTTTCAGAATGGAGGTCAGATCGATGTTGATTGATTTCGGTGGCGAAAGAGAGAACGTCATAACGCGCAGGGAATTTCCGATGGCCAAGGCGCGCAAGGTGCTCAAACAGGAGACCATCGCGGTCCTCGGATACGGCGTGCAGGGACCTGCGCAGGGTCTGAACATGCGCGACAATGGCTTCAATGTGATCGTCGGTCAGGCCAAGGAATTCAAGCGTGACTGGGACCGAGCCGTGAAAGACGGCTGGAAGCCGGGCAAGACCCTGTTCAGCATCGAGGAAGCCTGTGATCGCGGCACCATCGTGCAGATGCTGGTCTCCGACGCGGCGCAGAAGGCGATATGGCCGACGGTAAAGAAGCACCTTAAGCCCGGCGATGCCCTCTATTTTTCGCACGGGTTCTCCATTGTCTATAAGAAACAGACAGGCGTCATTCCGCCCGATTTCGTCGACGTGATCATGGTCGCGCCGAAGGGTTCGGGCACGTCCGTGCGCCGCAATTTCCTGAACGGGGCGGGCATCAATTCCAGCTTCGCGGTCGGGCAGAACTACACGGGCCGCGCGGAAGAGCGCACACTTGCCGTCGGCATCGGTATCGGTTCGGGCTACCTTTTCCCCACCACGTTTGAACAGGAAGTGTTCAGCGACCTGACTGGAGAACGCGGCGTGCTCATGGGCGCGCTCGCGGGCATTATGGAAGCTCAGTACGACGTGCTCCGCTCGCATGGCCACAGTCCGAGCGAGGCGTTCAATGAAACGGTCGAGGAATTGACCCAAAGCCTCATCCGGCTCGTCGATGAAAACGGCATGGACTGGATGTACGCCAATTGCTCCGCGACGGCGCAGCGTGGCGCCCTCGATTGGAAGCCCAAGTTCAAGAAGGCAACGCTTCCGCTCTTCAAGGAACTGTACAAGCGTGTCAAGGATGGCGTCGAGACGAAGCGCGTGCTGCAGTCCACCGGCGGCAAGGACTACCAGGCCCAACTCCGCAAGGAACTGGAGGCGCTTCGCAATTCCGAAATGTGGCAGGCGGGCGCGGCCGTGCGTTCGTTGCGCCCCAAGACGCCAGAAGGCAAGCGGACCAAGTCCGCGACAGGCACCAAAGGGCGCGGCGCCTGAGCAAGACAGTACGCTTTCGCAACGGGCAGCGCCCCGCATGCCGCTGCCCGTTGCGTCGTTTTTGTGGTTTTTTGCAATTTTCCCCGTATCTGTGCCATGCTCCTCCCAACGCTTGCGCAATGAAGGAAAACACGTGGTGAGGTTCGTGAATTACACGGCCGCAGTGTGGGGATAGACGCGTCGATGCATCAAGTGGAGTTGCACGATTACATCCCCATGTCGGAATTCGGCCCTCACGAGACCGAAGAATACGAGTATTGCTGGCAAGGGGCGTTTCTGCAGGCGTGCTTCCTTTCCAATGTCGGCAGGAAGCGCAAGAACAACGAAGACGCCTGCATGCTGTGCGTGCCGCAAGATCCCGGTCTCGCCGCGCAGCGGGGCCTGCTTTTTGCCGTTGCCGACGGCATGGGCGGTGCGAGCGCGGGCGAATTCGCCAGCCGCATGGCCTTGCGCCTGACCACCAGCTGCTACTACCGCAGCGACGACCCTTCCATCCCCCACGCGCTCCGTGACGCCGTCGAGACCGCCAATCTCAAGGTGTTTGAAGAATCCGAAGTGAATCCCCTGCTCTCCGGCATGGGCACTACGATCTCCGTGCTCGTCGCCGTGGGCGAATACGGATATATAGCGCATGTCGGTGATAGCCGTGTCTATCTCCTGCGCGACGGCGCGCCGCTCCAGCAAATCACCCATGACCATTCCCTCGTGGCCGAACAAATGCGCTGCGGGTTGCTCACGGAAGAAGAGGCGCGCAACCACTCGATGAAGAATCTGATCACGCGCGCCGTGGGTATCAAGAATGAGGTCAAGGTCGATATGTACGCGGTGCGCCTCGAGCGCGGCGACCAATTGCTTATCTGCACAGACGGCCTCTCCAACCAGGTCCCCGACCGCGACATTGCGCCGCTCATTCAGGCGGCGGCGCCCCGCGAGGCGGCCCGCCGTCTTGTCAACGCGGCGCTGGAAAACGGCGGCTCCGACAACGTCACCGCTGCGCTGCTTCGGGTCACCGAAAAACCGCCCAAGGGCAGCATCGAACCCGGCATCGAGGAAGTGCTTCTCCCTCAAGCCAGCCTTATAACGCGGTTGCGGCGGTTCTTCGCTTAGTGATCCCTTCCATAGCTTCGCCAGCGCATTGCTGCTTTTCGTGCGGAGTGCGGCAGCTTTCTTTGCCTGGCGACCTGTTTGTCGCGGGGCAAGAAGCGCAAGCATCTGCCTTCGCAAGAGCTGCTACTGAAAAGAGCTGACGTATTCCACCCGTGGCCGCATATCTGAAATGGAGCACTTGGACCGGGCGATTCGCTCGCGAAGACGTTTCATCTCTCCGGCGTGGATTTGCGTTTCTTGACTCGCATGTTTGTGTTATCGTGTGGCTTCAATCGTGACCCGGCTTCCGGGAGGAACCCTGCATGTCTGAACGCACCATCACCCGCAGGTTCTTTGTCAACAAGGTCTGTCTTGCAGCCGTGGGCGCATGGGGCGCCGCGGCCATCCGCCCGCGCCCCGCGCCGGCCGCGGTCAGCCGCGCCGCCGCCAACGAGAAGATTGTGCTCGGTTTCATCGGCGCCGGCGGCATGGGCCGTTCGCACTTCGACCGGCTGTGCGCGCATCCCGAGGTAACCTTTGCCGCAGTGGCCGATCCCGACCGTCAGCGCCTCAACGCAGCCCAGACGCACGCCGCCGGCTACGGCATGAATATTGAGATATACGTCGATTTCCGTGAAATGCTCGAACGGCATCCCGACATCGACGCGGTGTTTGTCACCACGCCGGACCACTGGCACGCGCTGGCCACTGTTCATTGTCTGCGTGCGGGCAAGGACGTGTACTGCGAGAAGCCGCTTGCGCTCACCATAGCCGAGGGCCGCGCCATAGTCGAGACGGCGCGGCGCTACGGCCGCATCGTGCAGGTCGGCACGATGCAACGCAGCGACCAAGGCCAATTCCGGCACGTGTGCGAGCTTGTCCGGAACGGGCGCATAGGCACGGTCAGCAAGGCCGTGTGTTTCTTCGATGCCAATCCGTATCATGAGTACATCACGCCGGAGCCGCCGCCTGATTATCTTGATTGGGACTTCTATCTGGGCCCCGCGCCGTGGCGGCCTTTCAACAGGCTCATTCACCCTTATAACTTCCGGTATTTCCGCGACTACTCGGGCGGCCTGTTGACGGATTGGGGCGTGCATCTGTTCGACATCGCGCAGTGGGGCTTGGGCAAGGACGCCACAAGCCCGGTGCGCATAGAATCGGAATCGGAGATGTATCCGGACAATATGTACGAGTTTCCCCGCTTTCAGCACATTACGTACAGCTACGGAGATGTTGAGATTGAGTGGTGGTCGGACTCAAAGCAACACCCTTTTGAGCCCGGTCAGAGTTACGGCACGAAGTTCTACGGGTCGGAAGGCGAAATCTGCGTCAACCGGGGCGGCTACTGGATCCACGGCAAGGACGGCAGAGTCATCAACGAGGATCTGGGGTTGAACGACGTCTGGCTGTACGCAAGTCCGGGACACCATCAAGATTTCTTCAACGCCATGCGTTCGCGAAGACCGCCTGTCTGCGACGCGGAAACCGGGCATCGCGCGACGGCGATTTCGCACCTGGGTAATATCGCGGCGCGCGCCGGCCGGCCGGTCGTATATGACCCTGTGAAAGAAGCGTTTTCGCAGGACGAGACCGCGAGCAAGCTTCTGCACAGGCCCATGCGCGCGCCATGGCGGCTCTAGTCAGGGAGACATGCAATGCACCGGACCCCGTTCGTATTCCTTATGGCGGCCACATGTGTTTCGTGTATAGCCGCGGCCCAGGAAGATATCGGCGCGCTTGTCCGGTCTCTCTCGAGCGGAGATGCGCTTGCCCGCCATGCTGCCTTTGAAAACGCCGCGCAATTCGGGCCGGAAGCGATCATCGCCGTGGCGCCGCTGCTCGACAATGAGCGGCCGGACGTCGTCTACGCGGCAACGCAAGCGCTCGAGAATATCGCCGGGGCCGCGACTTCCGCCGAAGAAACGCGCAAGGCCGCCTCTAACGCCCTCACCGTGGCGGCGCTTGCCACGCAGAATCGCGACCCGCTGCTTTCGCTCCTGGCCTATGTGGGCGATATAGAAGTCCTGCCTGCATTGACTAATCTCTTGACGAAGGCGCCGGAATCATTCGACGCCGCTTTGCGCGCCATTGAGAGCATCGGCCGCAACGCAGCGCAACGCGGCAACGCCGCCGGAGCGGAGACTGTATGCGCTGCGCTACTGTCCTGCCTGCAACGCAGCGAGGGACGGGAGCGGATTGGGATCATAAACGCAATCGGTGCGGCCGGAAGCGGCTGCGCCGTAGATGCGCTTATTGCCGAAGTGCAGGTCCGTGGCCCGTCCGCGGATGCCGCGGCGCAAGCGCTGGGCTATCTTGGAGGCATTCGGGCCTTCGATGCGCTCTGGCAACAGTTCGAACGCCTCGGGTCTGACATCGCGCTTGAAGCCTGCCTGCGCATGATCGAACGGCAACCCGACGCAAAAGCCGCGAAACTCTATGCGCGGATGCTGGACCGCGCGCAAACGCAGGAAAAAGCCGCGCAAGAGGGCGGCGCCCGCCACACAGCCGTTTCAGGCGACCCGCGCGTTCTGTGCCCTTCCTTGCGCGGCATCGGAAGGACCGCGGCGTCCGGCAAAGCCGTCAAGGTGCTGTTGCCCTTCCTGCGCGCTGCGCGCGCGGATGTCTATGGAGCGGCGCGGGACGCTCTGGTTGCCGTGCGCGACGAAACAGCCACGCGCAAGATGGCCGCGACCGCGCGAAAGGCCGAGCCCGACCTCAAGGCGGCCTTATTGGAAATCGTCACCATCCGCGACGTGGCCGCGGCGACGCCGTTGCTTGAAGGAGGGCTGCGCGACGGCGACCACCGTGTGCGCGCCACGGCGCTGCGCCTGTTAGGCCAACGCGCCGACGCTCGCTATGCGGACGCGTTTCTCGAGGCGGCGCAAGACAGCGACCCGAGCGTGCGCACGCAAGGCGTACGCGCCTGGCTGAACCTTGCCCACGCGGCCGGGGCCAGCGGCGATACTGCGCGGGCACGCGACATGTACCACGAGGCTCTGGGGTTCGAGGCGGAGGACACGGAGCGCGCGGCCGCCGTCGAGGGATTGACAATGATCGCCGCGCCCGAGACTTTGACCTATCTTCAGCCGCTTGTGGGGAATCCAGCCCTCGAAGGGCCGGTTGCGCGCTGCGCCTTCGCCATTGCGGACAAGATGGCCGCGGCGGACCGGGCCGCGGCGCAGGGGATCTTTGAGGCCGCGTTGCGCACCACGAAGGACCGCGAACTGGCAAAGCGCGCGCAGGCCGCGCTGGCTGCACTAGGCTTGCCGGCCAGTCTTGCCGCCGAACGTGGGTTCGTTCTACGCTGGCGGGTCATTGGCCCCTTCCCGAAGACCGCGTTTGACGCGGCGTTTCCGCCCGAATCTGAATACCAGCCCGACGCGGCGTATACAGGCGCAGACGAACAGCAGGTGCGCTGGCGGGACCATGTCGTAAACGACCCCTTGGGTATAACGGACCTCGATGACTTCCTGCAACCCACGGAGCAGGTCATCGCGTATGCCCGCGCCGTCGTCGTTGTCGATGCCGCACAGGATATTCTGGTCAAGGCCGGGTCGGACGACGGGATCGTGTGCTGGGTGAACGGCGAAAAGGTGCATGAAAACGATGCGGCCCGCGCAGTATCCGTGGACGAGGACACGAAACCCGCCGCACTTGCGGCGGGCGAGAATGTCATACTCCTGAAAATTGTGCAGGGTGGTGGTGACTGGGGTTTTTGCCTGCGGTTGACGAACCGGCAAGGCGAACCGCTTCTCTTCCGCTACGAATGACTGCCGGCGGTCACGGACTATTGCCCAAGGGCCTTGCGAATCTCGCTCAGCAGGTCCCGTGCATGATAGGGCTTGCGCACAAAGCCGACAAAACCGTCGCCGTGGCTGGTCACGTTGACCTGTTCGCTGTGGCCACTTGAAAACACAACGGGAATGTCGGGGCGTATGCCGCGGATGAGGGCGAACAGTTCGTCGCCGTCCCGGACCGGCATGGACACGTCGAGCAGGACCGCGTCAATCTCCGCCGCCCGTGCGCTGAAAATCTCCAGGCCTTCGCCTCCATCGCAAGCCGTGATCACCACCAGTCCGGCGCGTTCCAGAAAAGCCTTCGCCACGCCAAGCACGGGTTCCTCGTCATCGACGACGAGCACGGTGCCCCGGCCCCGCCACTCCGCCTGACGGTCCTCTTCAGCGCCAATCACGGGTTCCGCCACTGCCGCGCAGATGGGGAACAGCACTTCAAACGTGGTTCCTTCCGCGGGCCGGCTCTCCACGTGTATCCCGCCCCGATGCCCCCGTACCGTGCCCAAGACCGCCGCCAGACCGAGCCCGCGTCCAATGAATTTCGTGGTGAAGAAGGGGTCGAAAATACGTTCCAGCATCTCCGCGTCCATGCCGCACCCGGTGTCCGCAACACGGAGAAACACATACTGGCCGGGCGCAAGCGTTGTCTCCCTGCGAACCCGCAGGAGAAATTCGCGGTCGTACGTGCGTACGCCCGTCTGCACATAAATGGACCCCGCCCGGTCGTTCATAGCGTCCACAGCGTTGACGACAAGGCTCAGTACAAGCTGGCGCAATTGCGCCCCGTCGCCCTGGATTAGGGGCGTCCTGTCTCCGGCTTCGAGATGGAGCCGGACCTTGCGTGGCACGCTGACCTGAAGGAGGTGCGCCATTTCGCCGAGGAGTTTTCCAAGGTCAACCCGCTCCCTGGCAAGCCTGCCACGCCCGGCGTAGGTCAACAGTTGATGGGTCAGTTCGGCGGCGCGCTTCGCCGAGCTTTCGATTTGACGCAAGCACTCGCGCGCCGGGGCGTCCGCTGACAAATCGAGCAAGGCCATTTCCGCGTACCCCAGGATGCCGACAAGCAAGTTGTTGAAATCGTGAGCGACACCGCCCGCAAGCGCCGCAAGACTTTCGAGCCGTTGCGCATGCTGCATCTGCGCCTCGAGGAGGCGCCGCTCCTGCTCTGCCTGCTTGACTGCCGTGACATCATTGCCGATGCAGAGGATTTCCTTGATGTTCCCGTGTTCGTCCCGGATGGCCTTGTTGGTCCAAGCGACCCAAACCCGCTCGCCGTTGCGGCGTATGTTTTCATTCTCATTCGTTGAGTAGCGCTCCGGATTGCGGCCAATATCATCGATCATCGCGGCAAGATCGCGGCCGTTCGAGTCCAGCCCCGGCACTACCGTTCCTACCATGTGCTTGCCAAGGATCTCCGGTTCGGAATAATCGAAGAACTGCTGCGCATACTCGTTGAAGAAGGTGATGCGCCCGTCTGGTCTCCGCCGTAGGATAATGCTGTTGGCGCTTTCCACCAGTTCGCGGTATTTCTCTTCGCTGGCACGCAGGGCTTCTTCGGCGCGGCGCCGTTGGGTAATATCCACATCCATGCAGAAGACTTCCGCCACCTCGGTGCCGTCGAATACCGGAAACATGCTCGAGTAGACCCAGCGCACTTCGCCGGAACGGGTTCGGACGGGCCATTCCTTGGGCGTCGTCGCGGTTCCCGAGCGCCAAATCCCGGCAATTATCGATTCAAAGTCGCGGGCATCTTCCGGGCTCAACAGGAGGTCCCCCAGGCGCTTTCCGACCGTCTCGCGGGCTGCATATCCGTAGAGGTCGCCGCTTGCGCCGTTCCAGTGGCGCACCACCCCGTCGCGGTCGAAACCCTGAATGGCCACAAGCGGCGTATGCTCGATTACCGCCTCAAAGCGGTCCAGCGCAATTCGCAGAGCATGCTCTGCTTGCTTCTGCCTCGTGATGTCGCGACAGACCGCCTGGAACCCGGTCACCAGGTCTTCATTCTTGAGAATCTCCAGGTTCTGCCCCAGCCAGACCTCCTGCCCGTCTTTGGTCAGCACCGGAAATTCGTGATACACGCTGCAACGCCCCGCTCGCTGCTCCGCGCGCACGTACTCCCGCACTTCGTCGCGTGCATCGGGGCGGACAAACTCCGAGTAGTGCCGCCCCAGAATCTCCTCGATCGGGAAACCCAGCGTCCGGATCGCCACTGGGTTCACATATACAAAACACCCTTCGGCATTCGTCTGATAGATAATATCGCCCGCGTGCTCCACCAGCCGCCGGAATCGCTCCTCGCTCCGGCACAGCGCTTCTTCCGTCCGTCTTCGCTCCGTAATGTCTTGGAGGAATACCTGAATCGATTCCTCGCCCGACCTGGGGTCGCGCACCAGACAGGAAGTATGCGCCGCCCATTTCAGGTTCCCGCGCTGGGTCCGGAAGGGGTAGGCAAGGTCGCGAACGCGGCGCTCCTGGCGCATCCGATTGCGGATCGTGCCCACGGGCAGGACATGCGTGACCAATTCGGACACATTCTTGCCTACGGCGTCCGCGGGATTGGGATAACGGTCTTCGAGTTCCAGGATTGCGAGTGCACCACGGTCGATGAAGAGAATCGTGCCGTCGAAGGTGTAGCGGAAAAGACCGACCCCCGCGAATTGGAGCACTTCGCGTTGGATTTCGTCTATTTCCTCAGGGGTAAGGTTGGATTCGCGATTCTCGGCCATAGCGCACTCCTGAATATTCCCTCCGGCAACCCGCGGCGGAATACCCAAACACGGCATTCGTATCAACCCGTTAATCGCAAGCGGGAGGATAACACAAACACATTCTGCCCCGAAATGCCCTGAAATGCTCTGGCTAAGACGCCTGGGTCCGGCACTGACCAGAGCCGTCCCCCAAGATTGCGCTACGGATCGAGCGCTCGAGAATGCGCATGCCGTCACCTCCCAATACCGGCATCCGATACCGGCGTGACACCAGGGGGCCGCGGGGCAGAATGGCGTTGTTCCTCTCGCGGCGTATTACGCGCGGTTGGGACTCCACAGGCCGTCTGCGTCACTCCCAACAAGACGCTTGCCCCTCAGCATGGCCCCTGCGACGTCAAGAAGCACGGACACCTCTTGGGTCCGGTTCGTCATGGCGGCGTAATTTTGCCGAGGATGACCTGTCTGCGGGCGCCGGTGGCGCGCGGCACGTTCGCGGGCGTGCCACAGATGGTCTCGTTGCCGAGGATGGCGAAGGCGACGGCTTCCCGCGCCTCCATCGGGATGCCGTACTGGTCGCTGGTGAAGACCTTAACCCCGCGCAACGCCTTGCGCAACAGCTTCATGAGCGTCTTGTTTTTCGCGCCGCCACCGGCCACGACCATGTATGAAATGTCGTGCTGCGGCTGAATGAACCGCTTGAACGCGTCGCTGATGCTCTGTGCGACGGCGTGCGTCACGGTGGCTACCAGGTCCTCATAAGAGTGCTCCCGCCGCGCGGCGAGCGCGTCCCGCAGGTACACCGCCGCGCCGAACTCCTCTCGGCCCGTGCTTTTGGGCGGCACCTTGTGAAAATAGCGCGGACTGAGCAGGTATTCGAGGAATTCGTCGACCACGATACCCTTGGCTGCCGCCTCTCCGTCCTTGTCGAATTCTTTCGTTCCACGCGTGAGCAAACGAACCGCGCCATCAATCGCCATATTGCCTGGCCCCGTGTCAAAGGCAATGACGTTCTCGAATTCAGGCGTGACCACGGTGAAATTCGCGATGCCGCCAATGTTCAGACACGCCACCGGATTCTCGGATTTCCGGAATAGCACCCAGTCGGCGTAGGTAACCAGCGGCGCGCCCTGCCCTCCCGCGGCCATGTCGCGCGGCCGGAAGTCCGAGACGACCGGCAACCCGGTACGTTCGGCTATGACCGCCGTTTCGCCTATCTGCAAGGTACCGCAGGGTTCCTCGGCGGAGGGCGGGATATGCGCGACGGTGTGTCCGTGCGAGGCAACGAAGTCGACGGTGCAATCGTTGGTCTCCGCGACCTTAAGCAATTCCACTACGGCGTCCGCGAATCGCTCCCCCAGTTCGAAATTGAGCAGACAGATTTCTTTTGAATCCATGTGCTCCGCGAGAAGACGCGTGCGAAACCATGGCGTATAGGGAAAATGCCTGTGCGCGATTAGTTTCATGGCCTGCCCCGGGCCCGTACCCTTGACCCGCACCAGCACAGCCTCCAGCCCGTCGCTCGAGCTTCCCGACATGAGCCCGATCACAAACCGGGCAGGCTTGTTGCGCAGTTCTTCCAGGTTCATGCTCGCAGTCCCTTCCGCTTGCACGAATTACAGCACACACTCTCTCCTTCTCATAGTACCACATTTGCCCGCTTCGATTGTTCGTGCAGCCAAGCAACTGAACGACAATGTCCTGACTGGGATCAGCGCAACGCCGCGCCGCATTCGCGTCGCGCCGGTCAGGTCTGGTATATTCACGGTTCCCGCCGTGCAAGAGACTTTGAGGCAAAAACAAAGGGATGTATCATGGCAGATGTGATCAAGGCGACCAATATTACGTGGCATGACCACACGGTAACGCTGGAAGAACGCGAGGCGCGCTACGGCCACAAGCCGGCCGTGATCTGGTTTACCGGTCTTTCCGCATCGGGGAAATCGACGATTGCCCAGTCCGTTCAATCGGAACTGTTCGACCGTGCGTGTATGACCTTTGTCCTCGACGGCGACAATGTCCGTCATGGGCTTAACAAAGACCTTGGCTTCTCGCCGGAGGACCGGGAAGAGAACATCCGCCGTATTGGCGAAGTGGCCAAGTTGTTTGCGGATGCGGGCCTGATCGCCATGACGGCGTTCATTTCTCCGTACCGGGCCGACCGTGACAAGGCACGGGCCATCGCCGGAGACCGGTTTATCGAAGTATACGTAAAGGCTGACGTGAGCGTGTGCGAGGAGCGCGACCCGAAAGGCCTGTACAAGAAGGCCCGCGCTGGCGTTATCCCCGAGTTCACGGGGATATCGGCGCCATATGAAGAGCCGCTGAATGCGGAACTCGTGCTCGACACGGGCTCGGAGTCGCTGGCGGAATGCACGGCGCGCGTGCTCAACTACCTGATCGAACGGGGTATCCTGAAGGCGGGTTCGTGAACACTACGTACCGGTAGGTAAATACCTTGATACCGGGCGCACTGGGCTGTACGGCTATCGTACAAGGGTGTTTGGACTAAGCCCGCGCCAGCCTCCGGCCCACAGCGCTAAGTGCCCTGTGCAGACAACAAGATATCTGCGTATTATGCTTGAGATATGAAAAGCTGGATTACCTGCCGCGAATAACTTGCAATTCACACCCGGTTTATGCGAGCATTTAAGAGTCTTTATGCGTCCACGCGTTTTCCCCGTTGTCTGCGCGTAAGGGAAGCGATTTTGTCATGTATGAAGAGTTCGCTGCGGTTGTCGTGTTCTTACTACTGGGCGTTGTCGTCGTTGTGGCCACGCTGCTGCTGGGATGGTTTATCCGCATCCAGCGTCCAAACACAACGAAGAACGCCATATATGAATGCGGCGAGCCGACCATCGGCTCGGCCTGGATACGTTACAACAGCCGGTTCTACACCGTTGCGCTGGTTTACTTGCTGTTCGACGTGGAGGTCGTGGTGCTGGTTCCCGCGGCACTGGTGTTGAAAGAAATGGCCGCGGCGGGCGCAGGCTGGGTCCCCCTGGGTGCGCTGCTCCTGTTCATGCTCTTGCTGGTGCTTGGTCTGGCTTACGAGTGGCGCTACGGCAATCTGGATTGGATTGGGGAGCAGGTATACAAGACGGTACGCAAAGAAACGGGGCATCCGGAGCGTGGAGAGCATGTTGCCTGAAGCGCCTCACGATACGCCGCAGACAGCCGAACAGCTGCTGACCACGTATTTGCGTGAGCCGCGTGATTTGACGCGTTACCTGCACTACGTGAAGGTGTGCCGGGAAGAGGGCTTGCCTCTCGCGGTCATTCCGCTGGATGCCGCGGTGAACTGGTCCCGGGCGAGTTCGTTATGGCCGCTGACGTTCGGGCTCGCATGCTGCGCCATTGAAATGATGGCCACCGGCGCGTCGAAATACGATTTGGACCGCTTTGGCGCGGGCGCGTTCCGGCCCACGCCCCGGCAGGCGGACCTGATGATTGTTGCGGGCACGGTAACGCACAAAATGGCTCCGCGCGTGAAGCGGCTGTATGACCAGATGCCCGAGCCGAAATACGTGATGGCAATGGGCGCATGCACGATTGGCGGTGGACCCTACTCGGTATACGGCTATCACGTAGTAAAAGGGATCGACCGCTTCCTGCCGGTGGATGTATACGTGCCGGGTTGCCCACCGCGCCCGGAGGCGCTCATAGACGCGCTCCTGTGGCTGCAAGCCAAGATTAGCCGGGCACACCCGATTCGAGAACGTTATCAAGGATCATGACGGCACCATGACCACAGAAGAGATCCATGCGCAATTAAAAGCGCGATTCGGCGACGCAGTGGCCGAATGGCGCGCCGTCGAGCATGGCGACTCGTATATTCAGGCGGCGCCAGCGGCCTGGCATGATATTGCCGGCTTCCTGCGTGACGAGGACGGTCTCCGGTTCGACTTTCTGAGGTTGATTTCGGGAGTGGACCGCGGCGAACGGTTCTCCTCCGTGTATCACCTGTATTCCTACGAGCATGGCCACGCGGTTACCTTGCGCATCGACGTGGAGCGCGCCGACCCGCGCATCCCAAGTGTCGCGGACCTCTGGCCCGCCGCCGAATGGCACGAGCGGGAAGCGTACGACATGATGGGCATCGTGTACGAGGGCCACGAAAACCTGCGGCGGATTTTGCTGCCGGACGACTGGGAAGGCTTCCCGCTGCGCAAGGACTACGTGCCGCCGAAGAGTTACCACGGCTTAACCAATGAGTAGCCTATGGCAGACAAACGCACCATAGCCGCCTCGCGCGAGAATGCGCTGCGGACCGAGGAACTGCTGATCAACATGGGTCCGCAGCATCCCTCGACCCATGGCGTGCTGCGTCTTGTCGTGCGCACGGACGGCGAGATGGTCCGCGAGACGTGGCCGCAGATCGGGTTCTTGCACCGCTGTTTCGAGAAGGTCGCCGAATCGATCAAGTACCCGCAGATCATCCCCTATACGGAGCGGATGGACTACTTGGCGGCGATGAACAATGCTCTGGCCTATTGCCTGGCTGTCGAGAAACTCGGCCGCATCGAAGTGCCGGAGCGCGCGGTCTACATCCGCGTTGTCATGGCCGAACTGAACCGCATCGCATCGCACTTGATAGCTTTCGGCACTTACGCGCTCGACCTCGGGGCGTTCACGCCGTTCCTTTATGCGTTCCGTGAACGCGAGATGATCTTGTCGATTTTCGAAAAGGTCAGTGGCGGCCGGCTCCTCTACCACTATTCGCGTATTGGCGGCGTCGCGCGCGATATCACCCCGGACCTGGCCGAGGACATCCGCGCGTTCCTCGCGCAGATGCGCAAGGCCTGGCCCGAATACAACACCCTGCTGTCCGAGAATCAGATTTTCGTCAAGCGCACCGCGAACGTGGGCGCGATTTCACGCGAACAAGCCATAGCCTGGGGGCTGACCGGACCGTGCCTGCGCGGCAGCGGCGTCCGGTATGACCTGCGCAAGCAGCATCCCTATTCTCTCTACGAGCGCTTTGCCTTTGACGTGCCCGTCGGCGAAGGCGCCAAGGGCACGGTCGGTGACTGCTGGGATCGGTACTGGGTACGGATGCGCGAGATAATGGAAAGCTGCAACATAGTGGAGCAGGCGCTCGACGGTTTGCCCGAGGGCGAGGTCATGGCGAAGCTGCCGCGCACCATCGACCTGCCGGAAGGCGAGGTTTACGTGCCGTGCGAAAACCCGCGCGGCGAACTGGGCTTCTATATCGTTTCCGGCGGCGGTTCAAAGGCGTTGCGCATCAAAGCGCGCGGGCCGTCGTTCTGCAACTTGAGCATTACCCACGAAATCTGCCGGGAAGTGCTTCTGGCGGACGTCGTAGCCATCGTCGGTTCGATCGACATCGTCTTGGGCGAGGTGGACCGATGACGCAACCGGTGGCGTAGCCAATGGACGAGTTTGTACGGTCATTCGAGAGCGGCGCGATGCGCACCCTGTGGCCAGCGCTCGAGCACATGCCGGCGTGGGTGCCTTTTGCAGTCGTCTACACGCTCGGCGGTCTGTTCTTCGCCGCGTGGATGGGCCTTATGGCGCTCGTCTGGACGTACGGGGAGCGCCGCATCGCCGGATTTATCCAAGTCCGGTTCGGCCCGGACCGCGTTGGCCCCGTCGGTATCCTGCAGCCCTTGACGGACGGCATCAAGCTCCTCGCAAAAGAGGATATCATCCCGCGCGCCGCGCACCGGTTACTGTTCGAGGCCGCGCCGCTGCTCGTGTTTCTTGGCGTCATGATCCCCTATGCCGTACTGCCCTTCAGCGAGCGGTTCGTGTTGTCCAACATGGACGTGGCGTTGTATTACGTGCTGGCGTTTGAGGCTATCGAAGTCATCGGCGTACTGATGGCGGGTTGGGCCTCAGGCAGCAAATGGTCGCTGTACGGCGGCGTGCGCCTTGTGGCCCAGATGTTGTCCTACGAAATCCCCGTGGGGCTGTGTGTGCTTGTCGTGGTGCTGCTTGCGGGGTCGCTGAATCTGGGCGAAATCGTGCAATGGCAAACGCACGACGCGTTCGGCCTGGAGCATCCCTGGATACTTGGCTGGACGGTATTCCGCTCGCCCGCGGCCTTCATCGCGTTCATAGTGTTTTATGTTGCCGGGCTCGCGTCGACGAAACGCGCCCCCTTCGACCTGCCCGAGGCGGAAAGCGAGCTTGTCGCCGGATATCACACCGAGTACTCCGGCATTCGCTTCTCCTTCTTCTTCATGTCGGAGTATGCGGCCATGTACGTCATGTCCGCGCTGACGGCGATACTGTTCCTGGGCGGGTGGCATGGCCCGATCCCGCGCCCGGACGTGCCCGAGGGTCTGACATTCCTGTCGCTGTGGAGCCAGGCAATGAGCGGGGGGATCTCCGGCGTGGACTCCTTCCTTGACAAAGTCTTTCTCTTCGTCGCAAGCGGGTTTGGGGCGCTTTTCAGTGGCCAGGGGCTGCGTATCGCGGCATCGGAGACAATTGGCGTCGTCAACATGGTTGGCAAGGCGTTTCTCCTTTATTTCGTCATGATCTGGGTGCGCTGGACGCTGCCGCGCATCCGTATCGACCAGGTCATGTATCTGTGTCTCAAGGTTTTTCTGCCCGTCAGCCTCCTATGCGTGCTGTGGGCCATGATCCAAGTGGTGGTATTCTCATGAGCGCACAAGTGAAACGCAGGCGCAACCCGCTGGCTCAGTACTTCGCCGATATCTGGGCCGGCATTGTGACCACCTATGCGGGGATGCGCCTGACGCTGGGTTACTTCTTCTCGAAGCCGGTCACGTTGCGTTATCCCGAGCAGCGGCCCGTCATCCCGCCCACCCACCGCGGAATTCACACTTATGACGAGGACAGCTGCACCATCTGCCGGCGCTGCGCCATGGTCTGCCCCGTCGATTGTATCGATATCGAGACAGTCGGGCGCGGCAAAGACCAGCTCATGCTCCACTTCAGAATCGACTACGCGCGCTGCCTGTTCTGCAATCTGTGCGCGGAGGGCTGCCAGTCAAGCGGACTGAAGCTGACGGAAGGATATAACCTTGCTACAGGGTCGCGCGCGCTTTGTGTTCGTGAATTGGCCCGGCCCAAGACGGAGGAAGAGATCCAGGCAGTGAAGGACCGTATCGCGCAAAAGGACGCCGAAAAAGCGGCAAAGGCGGCAAGAGAGGCGCTGGATAAGAAGGCGAAGGAACAGCAGGAGGGCACCACGGCATGACCCCGGACCTTGCAGGGGCCGCGCCCGCGGCGTGGCAGGGAGCGAACATCTCCTTCTGGGGGATCACTGCGCTCGTGCTCGTATCCGCCTGCTTCGCCGCGTTCAGCCGCCGGATCGTCTATGCGGCATTTGCCCTGTTCTTCACGCTGGTCGGCATGGCGGGCTACTACGTCCTGCTCGGCTCCGGCTTCCTTGCCGTCACGCAAATCATCATCTATGTCGGGGGCATTCTGGTGCTGCTCATGTTCGGCATTCTGCTCACGAGCGCGCCCATCGTGCGCGAACCCATCGAGTCCCGATACCTGTACGCCGCCGCGCTAGTCTGCGGCGTGGTGCTCTTCGCGGTGCTGGCCACTGCCGTACTGAACACACCCTGGCAGGTGACGCCGTCCGCGGCGGAGCCACCAAGCGAGGTGCGCGCGCTGGGCAGGCAAATGCTCACTACGTACCTCGTGCCGCTGGAAGTCGCGGGTATTACGCTCTTGTTCTGCCTCGTGGGCGCGGCTTATCTGGTGCGGAGGCGCGAGTAATGCCAAACACCGCCAACCTGTTCAGCGCCCATCCCGGCGGCATTCACCTCTACCTGCTCGTCGCCGTCGCGCTATTCTGTCTGGGTCTCACCGCTTGCATCATGCGCCGTAACGCGATCGGCGTCCTTATCGGCATAGAACTGTTGCTCAACGCCGCGATCCTCAACTTCATGACCTTCTGGCATTTCCGGGGCGGGCTGGAGACGGATGGGGCGCTGTCCGGCCCGGTCATGGGCGTGTTCATCATTATTCTCGCGGCATGCGAAGCCGCAATCGCGCTGGCAATCCTGATCAACCTGTTTCACAATTTCGGCTCCGTCCAGGTGGACAAACCGCAGCGGATGAAGAAGTAGCCGTGGACATGACCGTGCTGACATATGCGTTGTTAATCTTTGCGCTGCCGCTGGCTGCGTTCCTGCTGCTTGGCCTGTGCAACAAGCGTCTGCCGCGGCGGGGCGATTTCATCGCCACGTCCGTGCTCGGCACATGCCTCTTTCTTGCGCTGCTGCTGTTTTACAGGGCGTGGCGGTCGCCGCAGCACATCATGCTCGACGTGACGTTCGACTGGCTGCCCCTGTGCGCAGGGGTGAACCTGAATGGCGGACTGATGGTGGACCGCCTGACCGCCGTCATGCTGGTAGTAGTGACGCTGGTCAGCTTTCTTGTCCATCTCTTTTCGACGAAATACATGGAAGGCGATGTCCGTTACGGGCGGTACTATGCGTCGCTGCTGTTGTTCACGACCTCGATGCTCGGGCTCGTGCTCGCGAACAATCTCCTGTACTTGTACATGTTCTGGGAATTGGTCGGCCTCTCCTCCTATGTGCTTATTGGCCACTGGTTCGAAAAGAAGTCGGCGTCTGACGCGGCGATGAAGGCGTTCATCACAACACGCCTCGGCGACGTTGGCATGTTTATCGGCATCATGGTCTGCTATTTCCAGGTGGGATCGCTGCACTACGCGGACCTGTTTGCCGCCGTGAGCGACGGAACCCTCTCGGAATCGTGGCGGACGCTGGCGGGGCTGGGCCTCTTCTTCGGCGCCATGGGCAAGAGCGCGCAGTTCCCGCTGCATGTCTGGCTTCCGGACGCGATGGAAGGCCCGACGCCGGTAAGCGCGTTGATTCATGCCGCCACCATGGTGGCGGCGGGCGTCTACCTGACGGGCCGGCTGTTGCCGTTCTTCAATGAACCGACTTTGCTCTTCATCGCGTACGTCGGCGCGTTCACGGCCTTGTTTGCGGCCACCATCGCGCTGGTGCAGGACGACATCAAGAAAGTGCTCGCCTACTCGACCGTGAGCCAGCTCGGATACATGATCCTGGCTTTGGGCGTGGGCGGGTACGTGTCCGGACTGTTCCACCTCACAACGCACGCGTTTTTCAAGGCCGGTCTGTTCCTGGGCGCGGGCGCGGTCATCTACGCGATGCATCACGAACAGTCCATGAGCAAGTACGGCGGTCTGCGCCACAAAATGCCAATCACGACGGTGTGTTACTTGCTCGCGACGCTGGCGCTGACCGGTTTCCCCGGGTTTTCCGGCTTCTGGAGCAAGGACGCAATTCTCAGCGACGCACTGGCCTTCGCCATGCTGCACGGCCATTGGTTCCTGCCCGTCGCCGGGTTTACGACCGTGTTTCTGACCGCGTTCTACATGTTCCGGCAGTTCTTTCTGACCTTTACCGGAAAACCGCGCGACCATCACGCCTACAGCCACGCGCATGAAGTCCCGTGGCCGATGCTGGCGGCGCTCATCGCGCTCGGCGCGTTGGCGGTCATCGGAGGCGGGTTCGGTCAGTGGTTCGGCGTCATGAATCCCAGCCGGGACGGCATTGAGCAGGTCTCCGACTTCCGTGAAGCCGGTTTCCACTCCCCCATCACGGAAAGAGCGATGGAGCATGCGCCGGAACGCGGCCAGGCTGTCACGCACGCGCACGACGAAGCCCACGACCCCGCATCAGAAGCGAAACATGCCGCGCACGGCATCGCCATGAAGCTTTCTACGCTGCTCGCACTGAGCGGCATCGTTTTCGGTGCGCTGATGTACCTGCAGCGGCGCAACGGGCGCACGGTCCTGCAGCCCGAATTCTTCGTCAAGACGTTCCGGCCGGTACACACGCTTCTGCTGAACAAGTACTATTTTGACGAAATTTACATGGCTTGTTTCGTGATGACCACGCGCGCCTTGGGCGCGTTCGCCGCCCTGTTCGACCGGAAGATCATCGACGCGGTGGTGAACCTCTTTGGGCGCCTGAGCATCGTCTGGTCCATAGTCATTGAGTGGGTGGACCGTCGCATCGTCGACGGCCTGTTCGTGAATGGAGCATCCAATACAACCTATGCGGCCGGGGAGCGCCTCGCGGCAGCCCAGACCGGCCGCATTCGCGACTATCTGTTGCTGACGGTGGTGGGACTACTGGTCATTTGCGGCGCCTGTTTCCTGGTGTATTGCCAGATTCAATGAGAAATACGCGAACACTACACGTGGGAAGAACGAATAAATAGCCGGAATTGAAACAAAGCCATGGACAAATCTCTGCTTTCGCTGATTACCTTCGTGCCGCTGGCCGGCGCGGCCGTCATGCTGGTGTTGCCGGGCCGCGCACACAACGCGATCCGAGCGGCGGCAGTTGCCACCAGCGGCATCGTCTTCCTGCTGACGTTGTACCTGTGGCGGGTCTTCGACCCCTCTTTGCTGTCGGCGGGCACGCCCTATTCGCCCTACGATGGGAGAACGTTCACGGAAATTGCCTGGATCCCCTCCTATCACATCTATTTCCGGCTGGGCGTTGACGGGCTTTCGGTCATGCTTATCCTGCTCACCGGTCTGCTCTCGTTTCTGGCCTGTTTCAGCGCCTTCACCATAAAGAAACAGGTGAAAGGCTTCTTCGTCTTGTTCATGCTGCTGATCACGGGGATGATGGGCGTGTTCATGGCGCTGGATTTCTTCCTCTTTTATGTGTTCTGGGAAGTCATGCTGCTGCCGATGTACTTTCTCATCGGTATCTGGGGCGGCCCCCGCAAGGAATACGCGGCTATCAAGTTCTTTATCTACACGCTGCTGGGCTCGGTCCTGATCCTGCTCGTCATGCTGGCCTATTACTTCAAGATGACTTCCGCGGGCTTCCCCGAATATGCGTTCAACATTCCGGAACTCGTTGCGCGCAAGCCCTTCAATGTGCCCGGCGGCCCGACTCTATTCCAGTATCTCATGTTCTGGGGCCTGTTCATCGGTTTCGCGATCAAGGTGCCGATCTTCCCGTTCCATACGTGGCTTCCCGACGCGCACGTCGAGGCGCCGACCGCGATTTCCGTCATACTCGCGGGCGTATTGCTGAAAATGGGCGGGTACGGCATCCTGCGGCTGAACTATCCCCTGCTGCCGGAGGTCGGGGCGGCGCCGGGCGTCATGTGGTTCCTCGCGCTGCTGGGCGTCGTCAACATCATCTATGGCGCGCTGTGCGCGCTGGGCCAGAGCGATTTCAAACGGCTGGTCGCCTACTCGTCCGTGAGCCACATGGGCTACGTGCTGCTGGGTATCGCAATCCTGCGCACCGAAGGCGTCAACGGCGCCATATTCCAGATGTTCGCGCACGGGTTGTCCAGCGCGATGATGTTCATGCTCGTCGGCGTGGTGTATGAACGCGCACATCACCGCGAAATCGCGCGTTTCGGCGGCATTGCCGTGCAGATGCCCGTCTATTTCGCGCTGGCCGTGATCGGCTTCTTTGCGTCGCTCGGCTTGCCCGCGCTGGTCGGGTTCATCGGCGAAGTCATGGTCTTCCTGGGCGCGTTCCGCTACAGCCCCTGGATCGCCGGCGTTTCCACGCTCGGCATGCTGCTGACCGCCGCTTACATCCTCTGGACGATGCAGCGGGTCTACCTGGGCAATCCGAAGGAAGAGCATGCGGGGTTTCCCGACAGCAACCGGTGGGAACTGATCTCGATTGCGCCGCTCGCCGTGCTCTGTATCGTGTTTGGCGTCATGCCAATGCTCATACTCAACATTTTCAGCGGTTCAACGGAAGTGTTCATGAGCCTGTTCAAGGGCCTCGTATGACAAAGTCCCGGATTGAGAATTAGCCATGCCGCCAGGTCAAGCCAACAGTTTTTTGCCCATCCTGCTCGTGGCCGCGGGCGCGTGCGCGGTGATTGTGGCGGACATGCTTGCGCCGCTGTCTCGCAGCCGCCGGGTATCAGGCCTGACCGCGCTCGCGGCCGTGCTGGCGGCGCTGGCCGCGCTGCTGGCCGACATGGGCGCGGGCGTGTTTCACGGCCTCAACTACCGTTTCAGCGGCATGCTGGCCTATGACACGGTGTCCACGTTCCTGACGCTGGTCTTTCTCTGCGGTGCGGCAGCGGTCATTCTCTTCGCGCTGCGCAGCGGCGAAACCGCCGCGTACCGGCAAGGCGAATTCTACGCGTTACTGTTGGGCGCGGTTCTCGGCGCCATTCTCCTTGTTACCGCGAACCATCTCGTTCTGTTCGTTCTCGGAATCGAAACGCTGAGCATGTGCTCCTACGTCCTCGCGGGATTCCTCAAGGACGACCGCAACTCAGCGGAAGCAAGCCTCAAGTACCTGATCTACGGCGCTGTCGTCTCGGGCATCCTGTTCTTTGGACTGAGTTATCTATACGGGCTGTCCGGGACGCTGGAAGTGAAGCAGATCGGCGTAAACATGGCCGCTAGGGTGCAGTCCGGCGAAACCGGTCTGGTGTTTCTCTATGCTCTCGGCGCGCTGCTGCTCGCCGGCCTCGGCTTCAAGATGGCGCTGGTGCCGTTCCACTTCTGGTGTCCGGACGTGTACCAGGGCGCT
>JAGMZX010000003.1:91122-92367 GCA_018005585.1 Candidatus Hydrogenedentota bacterium
GGTGCAGTCCGGCGAAACCGGTCTGGTGTTTCTCTATGCTCTCGGCGCGCTGCTGCTCGCCGGCCTCGGCTTCAAGATGGCGCTGGTGCCGTTCCACTTCTGGTGTCCGGACGTGTACCAGGGCGCTCCCACGCCCATCACGGCGTTCCTCTCCGTCGTTTCCAAGGCCGCCGGTTTCGGCGCACTCTTGCGTCTCATCCTGCCGTTTTACGCGGTGTTCAGTACTGTCGCGCCCCTGCAGTCCGGCGTGTTCGGGATGGGGGGTCTTCCCCTCGCCATGGGCGCGCTCGCGCTGGTCACGATGACCTACGGCAACCTCGCGGCGTTGCGCCAGACCAACGTCAAGCGGCTCATGGCCTATTCTTCGATAGCGCACGCGGGGTACCTGTTGATGCCGTTGTCGGTCAACAGCCCGCAGGCCGTCGAGGCGATCCTCTTTTATTTCTTCGTCTACCTGTTCATGAACCTGGGTGTATTCTGGGTGATCATTGTGCTGATAAACCGCACGGGCAGCGCGGAAATCGACAACTTCCGCGGTGTTGCAGCCAAAGCGCCCCATCTATTCTTGGCGCTCTTCATCTTCCTGATCGCGTTGACGGGCCTGCCGCCGACCGCGGGGTTCGTGGGCAAGTTCTTCCTGTTCAAGGTCGTCGTGAGCGCGGGCATCGCGCACATGGTCGAGGGCCAGTTCACTTTCACGGCTGCCTGCTATATCTTCCTTGCGGTGGCGGGTGTGCTGAACAGCGCGATTTCCTTGTACTACTACATGAAGCTTGCCCGCGCGATGGCCTTTGAGAAACCGGATTCTGACGCGCCGCTCGGCGAGGACGGACTGGACCGCACGCTCGCGATGGCCTTTGCGGCGCCAACCTTGGCATTGTTGTTCTTCTCGCCGGTGTTATATCTGATACAACTCGCTGGAACGTAGCGACATCCGGAGGATGAGTTTTAAATGGACACGGTGAATCCCAAGATAATCGAAGCGTTGAATGAAGCCTTTGCGGAGAGGTACCACTCGCTGGCGCGGTACGTACTGCATGCGGATCCCTATGTGAGCGACGAAGACAGACCGTTGCTCGCCAAACTGCAGAAGCTCTCGGATTTCGACAAGTCCGAGGCGCGCCGCTTGGCAAAGGCCATAGACAAGCTGGGCGGGATACCGCATGTCACGCCCATTGCGCAGCCGGTCACGGAACTCAATTACGCGTCAATTTCGTTTCTAAACCAGTACCTCCGCAATACGCT
>JAGMZX010000004.1:0-12031 GCA_018005585.1 Candidatus Hydrogenedentota bacterium
AAGTCGAAGCGCCGGAGGTAACTGTTGTTCACATGGATGCCGCCGGAACTACACGCAACGGAGTTGCCGGAGGTGATGGTGACCGGGTCCGTCGATTGCGTAAACGAGACGCTGCCGGTGCACGGGGGTTCGCCTTCGCCTTCGCCTTCGCCTTCGCCTTCGCCTTCGCCCTCGCCCTCGCCTTCGCCTTCGCCCTCGCCCTCTGCGCCTGCGGGGGCCAGGCAAAGGCTCATGTCATAGGCCAGCGTGCTGTACGCGCTGCCTGTCCACTGAAGCGCGGTCGCGTTGCCCGTCGGGGAACTCATCCACAAAAACCAGCAACTGGCGTTGCCCGTGCTCTTGACCGATATCCAGCCGGAACTCAAGCTGATGCTGAAAGGAAGCGCAGCGTCATACCGGTACAACGGAAAACCGCTGTAGGACGTCCCCGTTGCGGTCTTGGCAGGCGTAATGGTGGCGGAGTTCCAGACAGCGCCGGGCGAGCCGCCGCTGTCCTCGTACACCGTTACGACGATGCTGTCCGCGCCCATCGTGCAAGCCGACCACGTGCTGCCATTATTGAACACATTGATTCCCCACCACCGCACGCTGCTTACCGGCTCGGAAAGGCCGGAGAAGTTTTCCACCACGTAGTACTGTGTATCTGCCGAGGACGTCGCGGCGCTCCACGAATCGCCGGAACCGTGGGGCAGCTGGGAGACCAGGGACGTCGCGGGGCACTCTTCCGTTGGCGCCGCGCCCGCGCTGATGATGAGGTCGTAATTGCCGTAGCCGTTTCCGTACCCCGCGACGCGTATCAGGTACGTCGTGGCCGCCGTCAGGCTCAGGCTCGCCTGCGACTGCACGCTGCACGCGTCGTCGTTGCAGGCCAGAATGGACGGGCTGACGCAGTCGTTCGTCAGCACGCCGAGCGTCGTGTCATAACCGCTGCCGCACAGCGATACGGTGTAGGTGTCGGTGACGCCCGGCGTAAAGGAGAACCACACGTCCTTCACGTCGCCCAGGCTGCCGCTGCCGCAGTCCAGGGTCATGCTGCCCGTTGCGCCTTCCGTGTTGCCCGTGTAGTGCGTGTCCGTCGTAATGACTTGCGCGGCCGCGCACTCGTCATTCGCCGGCGGCGTTGCGGGCAGCTGGCACGATGTCGCTGCCGTGATCTTCACGGCGCGGCATGCGGCCGCCACGTTGTCGCGCTGGCCCGAGCTCAAGGCGAGGTTGATCGCGGCCTGGCTCAGCGCATTCGACAAGTCCAGGTAGTTGGACGAAGGCGTCAGCAGATTGGTCTGGCATTCATAGAAGAGGTCCGCCGTAAGCGAAATACCCATGCTCGTCACGGTCTCCCCGTTGAACGAGCCGCCGTCCGTCAGCAGGTAGCACAGTTTGTTGCCGACGCCGGAATTGATATGAACGCCATAGTTATCTCCGGAACCCGTGTACCAGTTGGCGCTGCACGTGCTGTCCGGGTCGCCATAGGCCGGCGGGTTGGACATCGAGCGGATTGCGCCGATCGGCAGGTCTTCGCCCATGAGCCAGCGCACACCGGACGTGTCGTCGCCCGCGCCGTTGGTCAGGTCGACATACTCGCCCCAGATATCCGAAAAGGACTCATTAATGGCCCCGGATTGCGCCATGTAGATGAGAGCGGATTCGTAGTCGGTCACGCCATGGGTCAGTTCATGCGCCACCACGTCGTCCGCGGCCGCATAGCCCTGGCCGAAATACATCCTGTTGCCGTCCCAGTAAGCGTTATCATAAGGGCACGATTCGCCCACCGGGCAGAACCGCACCGTGGCGCTCAACGTGTAGCCCGCGCCGTCGATACTGTCGCGGCCATGCTCGTTGAAATAGAAATCATACGTGTGGCCGTAATAGTCGTAGGCATAGTTCACATCGGCCACGGCCGACACCGGCTGCCCTTCCGACCGCGCCAGCGTGCCCGGGTCCGCGCTGGTGTTGGCCGAATCGTAAATCATGCGGTTCTTCGCGTTCTTGATGAGGCTGAAGTGCAGGGCGATTTCACCCGTGTTCGCGTCGACAAACACCTGCTCCCTCAACGCGGCGCCGTCCGCCGCCACGACCAGCTGCCACGCCAGGCGGTTCGGCCCCGATATGCCGAGCACCTCGGGTGAAAGAACAACCAGCGCCGGCGCTTCCACGACCGCCGCCGCCGCGCCGTCGGCGAGCGCCGCCGCCAGCGCAAGCGCGCTCGCTTCCGCTTCGCTGGCAGCCACCGCCGGGCTCAGCGCTATCTTTCCCGAGTCGAACGCGAGCGTCTGGCGCAGGATATCGCTGAAAACACACCGGACGCCGTTATCCGGCCCGACCTGAACCAGCGCCTGGGCGCCGAATACGGGGAGCCCCGCGTACATCTGGTCGAGACGCACGTACGTGCCGCCGGGGCCCTGTGTGACCCGCCCCGTCTCGAAATCCACCGCCGCGCTCGCGATGCCGAAGGCGGCCGCTTCCTGCTTCAGGTATGCCAACGCAAGCGTTTCAGGCGAACCCGACGCGCCGCGCACCGCAAACCGGCCCCCTGGCGGCGCACCCACGAAAAGCACCGCGCCATCCGGCGCCTGCAACAACCGCGCCGCTTCACCGTTACCGCCGACTTGGGCCGACAGTAGCGCGTCCACCCCCGGCTGGGCATAGCCCGCACTCGCAACACACATCAGCAGCACTGCTGCAAAAATGAACCCTTGACACCAAGACCGCGCCGATACAACACAGTCCCCGAACATCGTCCTTACCTCCTTGATAACCGCTCGCACCACACAATGAGACGGTTTGTTTCTGCGAACAGGAACACACACTCTGCCCATTCTCCCCTTCGTCCGGCCTCATACTGCCCACGTCACTGGTAAGCTTCACGAACCGAAGCGTATTCTAACAGAACCGCCGGTTTTTCGCCACACTTTTTTTAATCAGTTTTTGAAGTATTAATTCCACGGTCCAAAACGTATAAATGCGTATTTTGAGCATAATGTTCATTTTGATCAGCGGATGAAGGCACTGACCCAAGGATTCTTGGGCAGTCTGAACGCTTCCCAGCCGTGTGTTACGACGGACCCGCGCGAGGAGCCAGCGAGCACGGGCGGGACGCCCGTGCCACGGCAGAAGGCGTCTTACGTCGAACCCGCGCCCGCAGCGGCCTTCCCCTCCGTAACCTCGGGCGCGGTCCGGGCGGCGCAGACCGCCCGCATGGCGCCGGCAAAGAAGGCGTGGCACAAAGAGGTCTCCTCGACAAGACGCAACGCCGCGGCGGGGTCATTTTCGTCGAGCAGCATCGCAAAATACCGGCCGGTAAGGCCTTCCAGACCCGCGTGCAACTCGAAGGCGCGGCTTGCGGCATCGCGGGCGGCCTGGTCCCGTCCTTCGCCCGCGTGGGCCAGCGCCAAGGCCAGGTATCCCAGCCCGAACCCGGGATTCCGCCCCAGAATGCGGCCCGCAAGCCCTTCCGCAAGGCCGAATGCACCCGCAGCGGCCAAGTCGGTAACCTGGGCCGCGGCAATGCACCGGTTCAGCGGCGGCCAGCAGGCAATCACGCGCCGTAATGCCGCGATGTCAGCATGCGCCGGGCCGTCCAGCGCCGCGCGCGGGCGGATTTCCCTCAGGATGTCTCCGAATGGCACGGGCTCCAGAGGCGGGACGGCGCCGGGTGGCGCATTTGTGGGGCTGTCGCCCTGTTGCACGCGCAACAGCATCAATCCCCGATGGCCGGGGAAGAACCGTTCACCGCATTCCAGGCCGAGCGGCGCCAGCGCCCCCCGCAGTTGAGCCGCCACATCTGCTTCTGGAAACAACCACGACAGAAACGCTTGCTCATACAACAGCCACGCGGAACGCGCCTTCGCGCATTCACGGCCCGAAGACGCGCTGAAATACTCCGCAATCTCCGCGCAGGCGGCCTGCGGCGCCGGCACGCGCCGGAATTTCAGGCCGCTCCCTTCGAGATAGTACTCGGCGCACGCGACCGGGAACAGATACTCGAATTCGAGCACCAGGTCATCCCGCGTGCCCTGCTCGCGGATCGCCCGCGTGGCGCTCCCCCAGTCCGTGCGGGTGACTTCGGGCAGCGTGATAAGCAGCTGGTAGCCATAGAGCGCCGCCAACGCCGCCGTGGCCGCGATACGCGCCCCCCCGCGGCGCAACCCGGTCAGCATCCCGCCGAACGCGGCGTACAACGCCACCGTGTTGTACATTGTGTACATGGGGCTCAAGAACGGGCGGTGCGTCGCGAAAGTCAGGACACCAAGCACAAGGCCGGGGCAGGCCAGCAGCAGGAAGAGCAACAGACCCGGCCGGCCGCGCGTGCGCGGCCGCAGCGCCAGCCAGCATGCCGCGGCGCACGACGCCGCCAGCAGCAGATAGTCGCACGCGGGCCGCACCGTCAGCCAGGCCCGCGCGGCGGCCGGCAGATTCTCGCGGGGCACCGTCTTCCACGGCGGCAGGAGGTCCGCGTGAAAACTCACGACATCGTCGCCGATGACGTCAAGCAGCACGCCCGAAACGGAATGGAAGATGGAGGGATGTTCGTTGGTGTAGGGCAGCGTGTGCATCCACCACGCGAACGGCGCGAGCAGGGCGGCCTGTATCGCGGCCCAGGCCACGACGCGCCGCCACCGGCCCGTGCCGCACAGCATCAAATGGATACCCTGGACCCCGACGGCCAGGAGCGCGAACAGATGCACCCAGGGCAAGAGCGCGTTCGCGCAGAGACTCAGCGCCCACCAGCGGCGCCCGTCCCCGCGCAGCCCGCGCAAGAACCCGTAGAGCGCCACGCAGACCAGCGGCGTCAGCAGCGCGTAGGGCCTGATTTCCTGCGCGTGCCAGATGTGCTGCGGCGAAAGCGCGAAAAAGAGCGCGGCGATAAGGCCCGGGCCGCGTCCGAAAAGCAGGGAGACCAGCAGAAACAGGAGAGGGACCGTGGCCAGGCTGGTCGCGACCGGCAGCAGGCGCAGGCCCGCCAGCGAGCCGCCGGCCGCGCGCGCCCACCAATACTGCGCGAAATAGTAGAGGCACGCGTGCGCCTGTTCCGGATACATCAGCTGGATGAGCCGCACGTAGCTGAGCGCGTCCGGCGCGTCCAGATGCGCCACGTTCGGCCATTCATCGGCCCAGATAGACTGTTCGTCAAGCCGGTACAGCCGCAACCCCGCCGCCAGCAGTATGACTGCCAGCAGCGCAATCGCGGCGCGGCGGCGGGCTTTCCGCCATTCCGCGATGCCCGTTGGCTCCGATGCTGCGGCCACCTGCAACCTCTTCAGCCGTTGCGCTGCGCGCCGGCACCATGCACGGCGCCCGCCGTGAGTCTACCGAACCCGCGCCCCGCGCACAATTCCCCTTGCCAGGTTCCTGCCCATGTACAGGGATGTTCCCGTCGCGTGTGTCAGGCGGTGCGGGAGTCCCCTGCCGCAACGCGTCACGGCTCCGGCGCCGCCAGGTCCGGGCCGGGACGGAATCCGTCAAAGGGCCCCGCGGAATAGCCGAGCAATTCCTTGAAATTCGGCAGCGCCGGGTCCGTGTGCAAAATGCGCCAGACGCCCTCCTGGTCCGTCCAGGTGATCCAGATGTCGGCCGCTTCCGGCGCAGGCAGCGACATGGGCACATCCGCCACGCGCCCGGACGCGTCCGTCAGTGCGTACCCGGTCAGGCGCGCGTAGAGAAGCACGCGCGCGGTGCGGTTGGCGGCATACGGCGAGAAGTCCCACGCCCGTATCTGACGGTGCATGCGCGTGGCGGAGTAGCGCTCGAACAGCCATTGATACGCGCGGCGCACGTATTGGAAGCGCCAACCCTGCGGGTCTTCGTATTCCGTCGAATAGATGTCGAGAATGCCGTTCAGGTCCTGCGCCGAGGCCGCGCGGTCCCACGCTTCGATGCGTTCGACAATGGCCATTGCCATGCGCCGCTGCGTCTCGTCGAGCCCCTCGTAGGCGGGCCACCACGGAGCGGAGGGCGCAGGCACGGGCGCTTCGGGCGCGACGGGCCGCGCTTCGCAATAACTCAGCACCGGCGTGACCACGACCTCTTCGGCGATGCGGCTTTCCACGACACTGAGCGCAAGGTATTCCCCATAGTTGAGCGTTGTCTCGAACGGTTCCTTCTCATTGGTGAGGGCGGTGACGGCATACGCGACCGTCGCGTCTTCCGGCACGCCGGGATCCGCGAAACGGCGCTGATCAAGCCCATTCGCAAGGAGGGTGTAGCGCAATTCCGGCAGCACGCGCTTGTAGACCTTGTACGACACGTCGCCTTCGCGGAACGGCCACGTCAGCGTGATACCGTCCCCTTCGCGGCGCGCGACGAGGCCGCGCACCGGCGCGGGCGCTTCGGCCACGCGCGCCGTCTGCATCTCCGCGGTGTTCTCCCGGGTGTTCATAAGGTACAGGCCGCGTCCCACGCGGCAAATGAACGCGGTACCCTCGCCGTCCGCCGCGGAATACGGCGTCAGGAATTCGACCCAGGCTTCCGCGGTCGGCACTTCGCCGGGATGCACGACCTTCGCAAACCCGCTCAGCGCATTCGTCGGGGCATGGGCGGACACCACCGGAATCCAGTAGCGTTCGCCATGGTTGAGGATCAGCTCCGGCACCTGGCCCGGCCGTTCCATGCCATAAGCCGCATGCGCCATGAGGCCCAAATCGCAGACGCCGTCCAGGTCGCGGAGATTCCCATGGAATTCGAGCGCATTCGCGGCCGGCGCAAGCTGGTAAACGAGCCGCGCCTTCTCGCGCACGAAGTCCTGGCGCGCGATCAGGCCCTTGTCGAGCAGTTCTTCGAGCGCCGGCCGTATTGCCGTGTCCCAATGATGACGCGCGGGGCCGAACCACAGGTCCCGCTCCTCGGGGAACGCATAGACGGTCGCGCCGGTCATCGCCCCGTTGAGCATCATGGCCCGGTAAAGCGGGCTCGGCATCTTCTCCGCGTTGCCCGCGCCGCCGAAGCGGCCGGGCCCGTCGAAACACGCGTCGGCATACCAGCGCGAGTCCGGCGCAACGCCCCAGTAGTCCGCCGCGCCCTCGAGCCAGAGCCCCATCAGCGCGGGAAGCTCCGTGGTAACGTGGGGGCCTCGATAGGCCAAGCCGGGCACAACATAGCCGCGGCAATCGCGCAGCGCGGTGTAGAGCGGCGCGCACGCCCGGTTCGACATGACGCGCAGCCAGCCCAGTTCGTCCAGGCTGATCCACGCGAAACGCCCGTAGCGCGCGGCCGTGAGCACCGCGTCGCTCAACCAGCGCACGAGGCGCGGCGGCTCCATGCCCTGGGCCGCGTCGAGCGGGTCGTATTCGTTGAGGCGCATCCCGCTGACCGAGATGCCCTTGATGCACGTGAAGTCGTGCAGCAGTTCCGCGAGATGCGTCACCGGATAGTAGCACCGCGGGTTGCCGTCGGCCACGGTGACCACCGTGGGCACAGCGGCCCCCTGCAGCGCGGCCAGAATCGTCAGGTACCGCTCGTGGCGGCTGAGTACCTCCGAACCCGGCGCGTCAATCTCCACGACGGCATAGGGGCGCAACGTCTCGGGAAGGGATGTCCATGCCTCGGTTATATGCTCTATATAACGCGTCGTATCGCCGCCCGCCGGGTCGCGAACCGTGAACACGAACAGGGGATGGTCCGGGCTGATTTCCACGGTCAGCCCTGGAAAATCGGAATCGGCACAGGCGTGCGCCGCGAGCAGCACGCCCGCGACAAAGAAACCCGCCCAACCCCATCTTGCCTGGTTTGTTCGTGACATGACCCAGATTCTATGTTAGCGCGCAGAGGACGCACAACGGGGCTGCCACCCTCCCTGCGGCAGCACGGCCAGCCTCATTCCCGCTTCGTACCAGGGGATACTATCCCTTTCCAAGCCAAAGAGTTGCAGTAACTGGGAAGCCGTGGGACCGGCGGACTCCGGGTCTGGGGACGCCAACCACGCAAAGGTTGCCGGGCGCAGGACCTGGCAAGATTCAAGTTACGTATTTGCAGCCATTTGGCGATTTTCGCAGTTACCACTTACGCCGCCGGGCAGTGACGCGGAACCTTTGCTGTACGTGGGCGAACGACCCCCGTGCCGCGCGGGTTCAGAACTTCCGGCTCCATTCCTTCGGCCAGCGTTCGACTACGACCTTGGTCTCGGTAAAGAACTCGACGGCGTGTTTGCCTTGGCCGTGCAGGTTGCCGAAGAAGCTCGCGCGCCAGCCGCTGAATGGGTAAAAGGCCATGGGCGCGGCCACGCCGATGTTGACGCCGATGTTGCCGGCGCAGGCCTCGACGCGGAACTTGCGCGCGGCGGCGCCGCTCGATGTAAAGATACAGGCCATATTTCCGTAAGCCCGGTCGTTCACCATGGCGATGGCGTCCTCGAACGTGTCCGCGTGCATGAGGCTGAAGACCGGCCCGAACAATTCGGTCGTGGCGATCTGGCCCTGTGGCGGGACGCCGTCGAGCAAAGTCGGAAAGACGAAGTAACCGTTCTCATAACCGGCGACTGTCTTGCCGCGTCCGTCCACGATGACGCGCGCGCCTTCCTGCTCCGCCACGCCGACCATGTGTTCGAGGCGCGCCTTGCTCTCGGCGGAGATGACGGGCCCGGTCTGCACGCCCTTGTCGAGCCCAAAGCCGACCACGCGGTTCGCGGTCGTCTCGGCGAAGCGCTCGCGAAACTCGTCGCGCGCCTCGCCGACGGTGATCGCAACGGACAGCGCCAGGCAGCGTTGACCCGCGCAGCCGTAGGCCGAGTCGGATAGAATGCGCACGGCGGTATCGTAATCCGCGTCGGGCATGACGATTACGGGGTTCTTCGCGCCGCCTTGGCATTGGGCGCGCTTGCCGTTTTCGGCGGCGCGCCGGTAGATGTAGCGCGCGGTGGGCGTCGAGCCGACCATGCTGATGGCGCGGATCAACGGGTGGTCGAGAATCGCGTCTACGGTTTCCTTGCCGCCATTGACCATCTGGATTACGCCGGGCGGCAGGCCCAATTGCCCGACGAGGTGAAACACCTTCTGCTGCGTGATGGGGCACTTATCGCTCGGTTTCACGATGGCGCAGCAGCCCGTAGCGACGGCATAGGGCAGGAACCAGAATGGGATCATGCCGGGAAAATTAAACGGGGCGATGACCGCGGTCGGGCCGACCGGCTGGCGGAACATGTGCTCGTCGATGCCACGGGCGATGTCCTCGTTGTTCCAGCCCTGCATCAGCAGGGGGATGCCGCAGGCGGTCTCGACATTCTCGATGGCGCGGCGCAGTTCGCCCTTGCTTTCATCGTAGGTCTTGCCGCACTCGGTCGTGACACAGCGGGCAAGCTCATCGAGATGCTCTTCGAGCAGGTTTTTGAGCTTGAACAAGAACTGCACGCGGTCCGGGGCGGGCACGCGCCGCCATTGCTCGAAGGCGGCCTGCGCGGCCTGCGCGGCCTGGTCCACCTCCGCAGCCGGCGACATCGGCACCCGCGCAATCACCTCCGCCGTAGCGGGATTGTAAATCGGCGCGGTTTCGGAAGCAGCCGAGGGCAACCACTGGCCGTTGATGTAATTCAGCAACGTCTCAGGCACTGCACTATTCCTTTCAACAATGTTGTCGCAATCGTCAGCCGAATGCGAGTCAGCGCTGTGGGTTTTCCGCACCAGGTCAGAAGAAATACCGCTCCTTCACGCGCTTGGCCTCCCATTCCTCGCGGGCCTTGCGCACGGAGTCCATCTCGCTCACTTCGGCCACGGCCACGTCCCACCAACTGTCGTAGCCGGGCACGCTGACGTAGCGGTCGTTCTGGATATAAATCATCGTGGTCCGGTCGGCGGCCTCGGCCTCGCGGATCGCCTTGCAGAAGTCCTCATAGGTCCTGCATTTGATCACGTTTGCGCCGAGGCTGCGCGCGTTCGCCGCGAAGTCGACCGGCAGCGCCTCGACGGCCTCGCCCGCCTCGTCGCCGGGCAACCTGTTGCCCTTGGGGTAGACATAGCGCGTGGCGAAGCCTTCCTGCCCGAGCGAACGGCTCAGCGAGCCTATGCTTTTGTAGCCGAAGTTGTCGAAGAGCACGATAATGAGCTTGTAGCCTTCCTGGATCGACGTGACGATCTCGGAGTTCATCATGAGGTAGCCGCCGTCGCCCTGCATGACGTAGACCTCGCGATCGGGCGCGGCCATCTTCGCGCCGAGCGCGCCCGCAATCTCGTAGCCCATGCAACTGTAGCCGTATTCGAGGTGATAGTTCTTCGGGTGCCGCGCGCGCCAGAGCTTGTGCAGGTCGCCGGGCAGACTTCCCGAGGCGCAGACCATGATGCTGTCGGGCGAGCCGGCCTCATTGACCGCGCCGATGAGTTCGCCCTGGCTCGGCAGTGGCGTGTTGCGGATGGCGTAGATGCGGTCCACTTCCGCTTCCCACGCGTCATGGAGCTGTTTCGCACGTTCCTCGTAAGCGGCGTCCGTGCTGTAGCCCGCGAGGGCGGCGCTCAGTTCCTCGAGCGTAACCCGGGCGTCGCCCTGCAGCGGGAGCGCGCAGTGTTTGTGCGCGTCGAATTCCGCGACATTGACGTTGATGAAGCGCACATCGGGATTCTGGAAGGCCGTCTTGCTCGCCGTTGTGAAATCGCTGTAGCGGGTCCCGATGCCGATGACGAGGTCGGCCTCTTTCGCAAGCGCGTTCGCGGCGGCCGTACCCGTCACGCCGATTGCGCCCAGGTTCAGCGGATGCGCGTAGTGAAGGCCGCCCTTGCCTGCCATGGTCTCGCCTGCGGGGATGCCCGTCTGGTCCACGAACCGGAGCAGCGCCCCGGTCGCCTCGCTGTAAATGACGCCGCCGCCCGCGACTATCAGCGGCTTGCGGCAGGCGCGTATCCAATCGGCGGCGCGCGCGAGCGCGGCGGAGTCGGGCCGGTTGCGCGGGATGCGCCAGACACGCTTCTCGAAGAAGGCCGCGGGATATTCGTACGCTTCCGTCTGCACGTCCTGGGGCAAGGCGAGCGTTACCGCGCCGGTGTCCGCCGGGCTGGTGAGCACGCGCATGGCCTCGGGCAAGGCGCACAACAGTTGGTCGGGCCGGTTGATCCGGTCCCAGTACCGGCTTACCGGCTTGAAACAGTCGTTCACCGAGATATCCTGCGTGTGCTCCGATTCGAGCTGCTGCAGGACCGGCGCGACATTGCGCCGCGCGAAGATGTCGCCCGGCAATAGCAGCACGGGCAGGCGGTTGACGGTCGCGCCCGCTGCGCCGGTAATCATGTTCGTGGCGCCGGGCCCGATCGACGTGATACAGGCGAAGGTCTGGAGCCGGTTCTTCACCTTTGCATAGCCCGCGGCAAGATGCACCATCGCCTGTTCATTGCGGGTCTGGTAATAGCGGAAATCCGGGTTTTGCTGAAGCGCCTGGCCGGCGCCCGCCACGCACCCGTGGCCGAAGATGCCGAACGCGCCCGCGAAAAAAGGCCGTTCGACGCCGTCGCGTTCCACGTATTGCTGCTTCAGGAAACCGATCAGGGCCTGGGCCATGGTTAACCGCGGCATGAGACGTCCCTCCGCTGCGTCCGGAGCCGTGCCGGAGCAAGTCTGGTCTGGGTGCTGTCGTCAAGGTGAACCATAGTAGCCTTTGGAAAGCGGCGCATTGCAAGTCCGTGTCCGCGGGCTGCACGGACACGGCGGGACGCAGCCGCCGGCGCGGTTCAGGTCAGTTCCCGCATGATGGCCGCTATGCTCTCGCAGGCATAGGGCTTTTGCAGGAAGCGCACCTGTTGCCCTTCCTGAAACTGATGGAGCGCGTGTTCCTGCGCGTATCCGGAGCAGACGATGATGGGAACAGCCAAGCCACAGGCTTGGAGGGCGCGATACGTCTCTACGCCGTTACGGCCCGGCATGGTCAGGTCCAGAAACACAGCGGCCAGTTCCTTGCCGTGTTCGCGGAACAGGCGCTCCCCCTCGAGCCCATCCCCGGCGCAAAGGACCTCAAAACCCATGTCTTCCAGGATTTCCTGAGCGGTAATACGGACCATTTCCTCGTCGTCGATGACCAGGACACGCCCGTGTCCGCGCCACAGGCTGAAGTCGGCGGGCGCCG